>NZ_MZGS01000018.1 GCF_003111625.1 Methanobrevibacter thaueri
AATCCAGAAATAATAAAGAAATTATACAAGACTAAAACTGGAATTCTAACATTTTTAGACTATCAAATGAAAAATTGGACTGAAAAACACTTGAAAATTAAATAAGCCTATAAAATTTTACAGACTCAAAAAAAAGAAAAGGTAATGGGCTCAGTCGTTTGCCCATCTTTTGAGTTTAGGGAAAACTTCCCTCATCATTGCGCTTGCTTCGGCCTTATCGATTTCAGGGTGGACTTCAACCATCTTGTCGATGCAGAAATTCATCATTTCATCCATTGACATGTCTGATGTGAATTCCCCGTCCTTGAAGCAGTAAATGCAGTAGTCCTCATTTTTACTGCCGTCGGCATTTGTTGCGAATAGCTCATCGTCCGCCAGCGGCATTGCACAAGATTGACAGAATTTTTGGTTTTCAAATTCATTCATAATATAACCTCTACTATTACTTTGGCATGAGAATATTTAAAGCAATTGGGAGAGCCTTTGGGAAGTAAAGACTAAAGTGAAACGTCCGTCTTTGTGAAGTAGATATATGAAATAATCAATCCTATTGCGAAAGTGGCCAGAATAATGCCGTAGGATAGTGAAATGCTTGCATTATAGCCTGCAATCTCACCTGATGCGATTAAATATGGGCATACCCAAGGAACATAAGGCGCCCAATTCTGGCCATAGATCAACATGTTGACCAATGTCAAGCCTGCTCCTCCGACCATTGCCGGCACCATATTTGTAATCACCAATGAAAGGAATACGAATGGAGAGAATGTTAAAAACAGTAGCACGTTTGCAAAGAGAAGCTGGATAAAGCTGTCAATGAATAATTTTAGGCTAAATCCCTCAAGGCCTGCAATAAAACCAAAGACAAGTGTTGATAAACTTGTAACAACAGTTAAAATTAAAATCCAAACTAAAAACATGACATATTTGCTTAACAAGAAATTTCCTCGAGACACCGGAATAGTGAGCATTGTCTTAAGAGTATGTTCATTGTATTCCCTTCCGAACAGGTAGGAAATCATTATTGCAAAAAGCAGAACTGCAAACAATGCAGACATATACATATTTACATTATTGAACAACAATTCAAAAGTATTTCCTTCATCAAATGCAAAAACTGCGATAAACATTAAAAACGGAGGTAAAATTGCCCCCATTAAACTCAACAGGAATATGTTTGATCTTTTAAGTTTTAAGAATTCCATTTCTATGAAAGTTAACATCCTATCACCTCAATTATTGGAAACGAATCTTGTAAAGAACTCTTCCAAGTTTTCTTCACACAAATTCACCTTTCTAACATCAATTCCTGCCTTAACAAACAATGCATTGAATTTATCCCTCATGTTAAGATGGGAATAGAGACGAATCGTATTGTTGTCAATTGTATAATCATCATTTTCCTTAAGCTCCAATTCCCTAAAGATAATTTGTGCAAGATTAATGTCTGACACTTCAAATTCGACAAACTTGTTTAAGCGGTCATGCAACTCCTCTCTTGAGATTTCATCAATCAAAACACCATTGTCCATAAAACCTATGACATCGGCAAGATTTTCGATTTCACTCAATATATGTGATGAAATGAGAATTGTTATTCCGAATTCATGGGACAATCTTTTAAGCAATGTCCTGATTTCCTTTATTCCAAAAGGGTCAAGACCATTAATCGGTTCGTCCAAAATCAGCAATTCCGGATTATGCAAAATAGCCGCAGCTATTCCCAAACGTTGCTTCATTCCCAATGAGAAATCCTTGAACCTTTTTGATTTCGCATCTGCCAGATTGACCATTTCAAGAACCAGCCTGATTTTTTGAGGATTATAATCGCCCCTTATTTTTCCAATGATTTTCAAGTTTTCATATGCTGTCAGATTCTCATAAAATCCTGGAGTTTCAATGATTGAACCTATTTTCGGATAGATTTCATTGTAATGTCTTTTTGGATCCTTTCCGAAAAGGAGTATTTCTCCACCGCTTGGATATGTGAGGTTCAGTAGCATACACATTGTTGTGGTTTTTCCGGCCCCGTTTTTTCCCAAAAGACCGTATATTTTCCCCTTTTCAACATGCATATTTACTGAATTCACAACCTTCCTCTTGGAATATGTTTTTGACAGATTGTTTGTTTCGATAACGTAGTCTACCATGTTTAAAACTCCTGTTAATATCACTAAAAAAAAAGAAAATGGAATGTTTAAAAGCATTCCAATTATTTGATTGATTCTCTATATATTGATCCGCAAACCCTGTTGAAGAACACACTGCAGTAGGAAGTCACAAACAATGCTTCAATCACTGATATGACAGTTGATATGACTATTGCCTGATTGTTAATTGCCGCAGCAAATATTACGGTCAAAAAGCTTAAGATAACTCCAACAGCAAGATTGATAATCATGAACACTATCACTGTAAAGATGACTGTTCCGATATACTTGCCCCAACCGAGATTGGAGATGTTGTCGATTATCTCCCTAAAGTCAAATGCCTTTTTTAGGCTGTCATGGGCAATCATATTGTTCAATGCCATGATAAGGATTAAATAACAGATAAGACTCAATAAAACTGAAATTATCATTAGGACCGGCCATACATATGAGTTGTTTGTAACCATTATTGCCAAAAACAGCACAACCATTGAAGGGATGCTGTATACAATAGTTACAAAGAGATATTTTATTCCCTTGATGAACATTCCAAGTATATCATCAAATCCCGGAAGGTCATCCTTCCTGTCTATTGAAAAGCCAATCACATTATACTGATATCCCAGTATAAACAATAATACAATGAATCCCACTATAAGCATCGCAATAGCCAAATAAACATCTCCATGAGGCAGATGTGAATATCCTAAAGTGGATGCTGTAACGTTGGTTTTTTCCAAAGTGTGTATGATCATCCTAGTTACATCAACGGTCTTAATGGTAAATGCCATTGTAATCAAATCAAATATGACAAATAATATTCCGAATCCCAAAAGTTTTTTGATGTCATTGAAGGGATATTTCAATCCCTCAACGACACAGTCAGTAATGCTTGCCATACAATCACCTTATATCTGCATTGTGTATAACAATCCGATTGATCTTGCATTGAATATGCTTAGGTACGGTCCGACAAGGAACATTGCTATTGCTGAGTTAACAAATGCTCCTAAAAGGAATATTCCACCTGCAGCATCGGCACCTAAAGCGAATCCGGAGATTCCAAACACAGTGAAGATTAATCCGATAAGTGCGGTTACGACAAATGCTATGACCACTGTTATGATGATTAATCCCAAATAGGTTGCAATGCATCTGGACCAGGTTATTTCGTCAATGACACCTTTTATTTCAGCTATTTCGAAGGCTTTTGAAAATGCTCCGTCATTGTATGCCATGTGACATATTCCGATTTGAGCCATTAAGCATGCTGCAATTCCAACAACGAATGTGATTAAACATCCGATGAGTATTACTGCAGCAGACAATGCGCCTGTGAGTTGGGTTGCAAGGACAGCAAAAATCAAAAAGATAACTGCTGGCACAATTAGATATGCTATCTGAACAATGACAACCTTGACACCGTCAATAAACATTTCTATTATATCATCGAAGCCAGGCAATGGATCCCTGCCGTTGATTATTCCGTGTACTGCTGTATTGATAACTCGATAATTGTATCCTGTAATTAGGAATACTGGAATTAATAGGAAGTGGAATAAAGCAAATATTCCCAATATCACTAATGTTTTCCAGTCTTTTGCTGAATATTCCAATGAATCTTTATATATGTCTAAAATCATTTTTCTAACCTCTAATAGTAATCATCATCGAAAATGAATATCTCTTCCATAACGAAATATTTCTCTCGATCTCCTTTAAACATCATTTTATTGAAGACCTGGGTTATTTCATAAGCTAAAAATAAAGATGGATTATATCTGCCATTTTCCAGCGCATTAATGGTTTGTCGGGTAACTCCAACTTTATCCCCCAGTTCCTTTTGGCTCATTTTGAGCTCCTGTCTTAAGTATTTAATCATGGTTCTCATAGTATCCCATAAATAACTTATCACTTTTGCAAAAAGTATTTAAGTACTGAAGTAATTATGTTAAAAAGTAATTACTTATGTTAATGTTACATTACATAGTATTTAAACTTTATGGTTTATGATAAAATTAATATAATAAATTTAAATTGCAAAATAACATTTAAATTATATTTATTTTAATATTAAATAAACTTTTTATTATGTTTAATTTATTTAAATAAATTTAAATTGCTAAATTAATGTTTAACTGAATATAACTTAATTAAATTAAAAAAATTAAAAACAAAACATTTATATATCGGGTAATACATCTTTAACATATGTAACATATCTATAACAGATTACTGTTACAAAAAAGTTCCAAGCAGAAAAAATTGCAATTATACATATTTTTCCTCTGAATTTCCTTCAATCTGCTTGGAACAAAAAAAAATTAGATATTGATTTTACTTAGAATCTTATCTTTGTACCTGTTGACAATCAACGCACCGGCAATTCCAATCAATGCACCTGACAAGACATCAAAAGGATAATGCACACCACAATATATTCTTGAAAAGAGAATAACAATTGCAAACAATGTCAACAGAACACTGAGAATCTTGTAATGCTTTTTAGCTAAATCTTCAATGTTCAAAAGGAAAACTGAAATGACAGCCAGTGTTGATGTGGCATGACCTGACGGGAAGGCGAATACGTCATCCTCAAATATAAGCAGGCGAACATTGTCCAAAACCATGTATGGCCTTGGCTCCTGAACGACAAGCTTTATGGCATAAGTGACCAGATCTGAAAGCAACAAAGCAATCAATGCAATGATTGCCACTTTCTTGAGGGTTTCCTTATTCCTTAGCTTTGCATACAATATGACAAGAAGCACTATCATAAGCATCCAGACAAAACCGCCCAAATGAGTTATGTACGGCAATACCGCATCGAATATTGGATTTTGCAAGTTATTATTAATGTAATAGAAAAATATCTCATTTATAGACATGAAATCACCTTAAAACATCGGTACAATCGAATATACCGCAATCAATATCACCACTGTCAATATTACAATCGCACCAAGAGGGACCTTTTTCCAGGCAAGTCCCGCAGCCACAATCGCACCTATCAGACCTATATACCAAAGCTGGTTATCCACTGTCAATACGCCAGGGCATATCAGGGCGGCAAGCGCAGTGTATGGAATCAGATTGAGGAACTTCTCGAATTTCGGCGAGAAATTCAACTTGTCGATGAACAACGCTGGAATCAGTCTTGGAATGAATGTGACAAGCGCACAGCCAAGAATTACGAGATTTACATAATCCATCATACATCCCCTCCAAGTATGTATTCGTCATCGACTATGTACATTCCTATTGCCGCTCCAACGAGTGTTGAGACGATCAGTGACCAGTTTCCCAGAAACTGTCCTAAAACCACATTCAAGACTGCTGTTATCAAAACAAGCAATGCAATCTGTTTGGATTCCTTGATTGAAGGTATCAGAATGGCCACAAAGAGAGCATATAGTGAAATGTTGAAACTGTTTGTGACGATTACAGGAAGCAGGTCAAGAACAACAACACCAATTCCCGCACCTAAAATCCATGACAGCCATGCGATGATTGCAATTCCAAGATATATCCAGATATTGGAATCCTCACTCAGCGAAAACATTGCAAATGACTCATCGACAGTCACATGGGCTGCAAGGATATTCAAGGGAGTGTTTGACTCTTCAACCTGGTTCAAGACACAAGTTGACATTACAAAATACCTTAAGTTGACCACAAAATTGGTCAATATAATCGCCATTGCTGTTGCGCCACTCAAAAGCATTGACGCAGCTATGATTTGGCCCGCACCGGCATAGACCAGCACAGACATTGATACTGTTTGAAGAGGAGTCATCCCTGCCTTGATTGCAATTGCTGCATATCCTATACCCATAGGAACATATCCAAAGGTAATCGGAATACCCTTACGGCAACCATCAATAAACTTCTCTCTTCTAGACAAAATAACGACTCCAAAAATAGTAAAAAAAAGTAATTTAACCTAATAAATTACTTATTTGATCAGTTGTAATCAAACCTAAAACAGCCATGTCCTCATCGACGACAGGAAGACATGATATGTCAAACTTGCGCATCTGACGAGCAATCTCCTCTATGGTGTCATCGGCATGACAGTACTTGACTGTAGTGGTCATGATATCAATCAGCTGATTTGAGTTTGTTGCAATGGACTTGGATAAATCCCAGCTTGTAACAATACCTATCAGCTTATTCTCGTCAGTGACGACCGGAATGTGGGTAACATGTTTATCCAACATCAATTTGGCCGCATCCTGCACATCCGCATCGGCCTTGATTGTTGCAATCTTTTCCATCATCAGATCCTCAACAGTGCTGCTTGACAGGAACTTTGAAAGGATGTGATTCAACTGTCCCCTTTCAAGAAGGAATGCGTCGTGGCCGTAATTTGACTTTATCTCTGAAAATGAGACTTCCACGTTGTTGACGTTCAGTGCTGTCACAAGCTCTGTGCTCTGTTCGGTCGGATATAGCCAATCAGAATCAACAGAAATCACTTCAGTCTTACATTCAACCTCCTTAAGTCCGTCAATCAATGAATCGTTAACGCTTAAATCGAATAGGTCAACTGCTTTTGTTATGAATAGGTAACTGTTTGCATCAAAACGCTTAACGAATGTCTCTCCTTGATGCTTGAGATAGCTTTCGACCTGGAAGTCTATTGAGAAATCATAGCTGATTTCCTCCTTGTCCTGCAAGTCCCTTCCAAACTTGATGTCCATTGACTCATCGCTCAAATAGGTAATGTGAGCTATCATACGGGCAAGGGACAATCCGTTTTCCGGAATCTTGCCGGTTTCATAATAGTTTCCATTGTTCCAGTTAGGGTCTGAGAATATTGCCTGACGACCTACTTCATTGAAAGCTATTTGCTGCGGGGAGGACAATCCTGTTGTAGCTATCGGAACTGCCTTTTTCATCATTGCAGGATAGGTCACCATCCAGTCAAGAACCTGCATTCCTCCCATTGAACCGCCGATTATCGCATATAATTGGCTTATTCCAAATGAGTCAACAAGTTTCTTTTGAACTTTAACCATATCCCTGATGGTAATTACGGGGAAATCCAAACCATATTGCTTTCCTGTCTCTGGATTGATTGAACTAGGGCCTGTTGTTCCTTTACATCCTCCAAGCACATTGGAACATATTATGAAGAACTTTTCAGTGTCCAATGCCTTTCCAGGACCTATCACTATTTCCCACCAACCAGGTTTCCTGTCACCCTCGTGCCATCCTGCGGCATGTGCATCACCTGTAAGGGCATGACAGATTAAAATAGCATTGGTTTTTTCTTTGTTAAGCTCACCGTAGGTTTCATATGCTACTGTGACCTTTTCAAGGGTTTTTCCACTATCTAATGTAATTGGTTCGTTAATGTCATAGTATTGTGTCTCAACAATACCAACAGATTCTTTATTCATTTATTTTCTCCCTATTCGTAGCTTGCGCATAGCTCCTTTCGCAGCTGATTGTTCAGCTTCTTTCTTGTTCTTTCCTCTTCCAACACCCATTTGCTTTCCGTCGATTAGACAGGCCATGATGAATGTCTTGTCATGAGGAACACCATATTCTTTCAATACTTCATAGGTTATTTTAATTTCGTGAGCGTCACCATATTCCTTCATTGAAGACTTGTAATCCTCAAAGAAGACTCTTTCCTGATCAATATATTTGAATATTGCATTTGAAACAAATTCCTTTGCGAATTCCATTCCCTTGTCTAGGAATATAGCTCCAAGGAATGATTCAAACAGGTCTGCAGTGATTGACAATACCTCATTCTTGGTCAGGTTTGATTCGACCTCAGACACCTTCAGGTATTCCTGCAGGCCCAGCTTGTGTGAGTAATATATCAATGCGTTCTGACAGACGAAATTTGATCTCAGTTTTGTCAAGTCCCCCTCCTCATATTGGGGGTATTTCTTGTATATGTATTCTGACACTATTAAACTCAATACAGAATCTCCTAAAAACTCCAATCTTTCATAATTATAATCCAGATCATGATGAATTGAATATGAGGCATGTGTGAACGCCACCTTATACAAATCCTTGTTTTCAGTTTCTATACCAAATTTCTCAAACAAATCCATAATTAAAGCCCAACTTATTTTTTGTTACATTATTAAATTATAGAGTTTTACTTATATATAACTAATTATTTGAACAAAAAAATTATTACTTTTCAAATGCTCTCTTGCACTTTTCATTTATATACCCAAATCCAAAATAGGAATAACAAAAAAAGGATTTGGTATTATGATATTAAACTGGAAAGAAGAAATGACAAAAATCGACCCTGACATGAAATTCAGAGCACAGGGAGGATGGTTAAAAACCATTACAAAACTAGATAAAACTGTTAAAAACGGATATTCCCTTGTAGGAGATTTTGTACAGGCCGGAGACTTTGAAGAAGAATACAGCGATGGACTATATCTTGACTGCAATAAGGAAGGAAGCGCCAAAAAGGCACAGCAAGACTATCGCCTATTCAGATTCAGGGACGGCAAAGTAAGACTGCTCGACATGGTAATCGATGGAAAGCAAGGCTGGGCAGTGGATCTTTGGGACGCCGTTGAAGACGAATTATAGAAAACGCTCTTCAGGAGTTATGAACCTTGAAAATCCGGTGACTTGAACATTCATTCTCGGATCCAGATATTTAGGTTCCTGCAAGAAGATAATCTTGTGTTCAAAATTTTGAGGGAAGTTTTTTCCTTTCCCATCAACCAACCCTCTAAACCTTACATTATAATCACCAGTGCCACCAATATCCATCATCACTTCCTCAGATGTGACTATGTCATCAAAGAAATCTTCAATATCCATTGATTCAAAAACTGGGGCAATATAACTTAAGGCCATCAAACCGTTTTCATTTTCACGGATTCTAATTCTCTTTTGATCCAATTCAATGCTTTCGCCATTGGATTTGGTAATCTTAATTGTGTCTGTAAATTCATTCTCAAGCATCTATATCACTAGTCAATGTGGCAGAATTCGCAGCAGGAACAGGTAGGTGCGAAATATGAGTCTTCAGGCTCAACGATTGCCTTTTGTGCAAATAGGGTAATATTGAATTTCGGATGGTATTCATTGCTTACCTCTTTTGTCATCGGTGACAATCCACGGTAATATACTGGCCTGTAACCGGTCTGTGAAATGTCAAAGTAGAATTTTTCACCGGTTGTGAACCTGTTGAAGTACTCTTCTAGTTTCAATGCCTGTTTTGGTGCAATTGAAAATGTGAAACCCATTGTACCATCAGTTCTTTGTCTGATTCCTGCATTTGTAATGTCAACTGCAAGTATGTCATCTTTTCCTCTTACAAAGACAACGCAGTTTTCCAAATCAACATCGTTTTCCTGAGCAATATCCTTTAATTCAACCATAATCTTGACTCCTAAAATTTAATTAATAACTAATAGAGTTATCTAAAAAAAGTACTATATAAAATAAACAGTGATGAAAAGTTTTTGAAAAAAAAGAGTTTTGAAAGAAGATTATTTAAATAATCTTCATAACGTTAACCAACCTAAACTAATCTTTGTCTAGTAGTTGGTTTTTTGTTTTGCCAACTGTATCTTCTGAGTTTTTTGGATTTACCGAATCCACAAGAAGCACAGACTTTTTTACGTATGTGATAAGTGTTTCTACCACATCTTCTACATCTGATATGGGTCTTTTTATTCTTTTTACCCATTGATGGAGTTCCCTTTGACATCGATACACCTCCTTAAGCTAACGTAAACAATATAATCTGGAAAAATAATACTATGGTGAAATGTAAACAATATTGTCTCCTCTAATGAGCACAACACCGAGTCTTCTAGTAACTTCTCCGTCTTGTAACTCTTCTGCATCATTAAGAACTAAGTTCATATGTAAATCAAAGCTCTTAAGTATACCTCTAAATTCACGATCTCCTTTAAGTTTTATTAAAACTGGAGAGTCAACTGATTTTCCTAATGCATCAAGTGGTCTTTGAACATTTTGTCCGCTCATTATATCACCTTATATTATCACAATTATTTAGTTTTTTAATATGAAATTTGAGTTCAACACTCTTTATTAGACATAATATAATCAAGTTAAGATAAGACAAAACCTAATTAAAACTAATACTATTAATTATAACTAATCTACTATATAAAGGTTACCTTATTTTAAGCCAAAATAATGAAAAAATAGCAACAACAATTATTATTAACACAAAATACTATTTAAATTATTTCCCAAATGCTCTCCCACTTTCCATAATATATATTAACTACAGAATTAACCTCACCCAACCATCACAGGCCACAACATGAAATTCAACCGCACCAAATATATTGACTTGATAATGTACATTCTCACCCAATGCTCATATAAGCCCAATTTCGGAAAGACCATGCTCTGCAGCCTATTATATTTTATCGACTTCAACCACTACGAGCTTTACGGACGGCTGATGACAAACGAGACTTACATCAAGTCAAAAAGGGGCATACAGCCTGCACATTTCAGGGAAGTAATGAACGACCTGATCTCAGGAGGATATCTCTTTTTCAGAAAGGAACCCTATTACAACCGATTGGTGAACAAGTACTATCCGATCGTCATTCCCAACGTCAAATTCAGTGAAATGGAACTTGAACTTATAAGATACTGCCTGAACAAGTTAAGCAACAGAAATGCCTACAGCATAACGAAATATGCAATTAAAGACCCTCCCATCATAATTGCCGGACTTGGGGATGAAATAGACTTCAGATATGTCTTTTCAAGGGATAAGGAATATTCCATTTTGAAGGACATGCATTAAATCAACAAATATCTTTATTAAATTTTAAAAACAAAAGATTAATTGATAAAACAATACTGGGATAACATGGCGATAAAAGTTAAAAAAAGAAATTTCCTAAAAAAGAAGAAAATTAAAGAGATAAAATCACAATTGGGCGAATACGGAAACCTTCTTCAAGGAAAGAAGAACGTTGAAATACTTGAAGCTGAGCCTAATTCATTCATTTTAGTAGATGGCGAACCTTACATCATAATAATCGATGAAAAACCATTCCCTACACTAAAGGCGGCACTGGCAAATGAAATCGATGCAAAAACAGTAACCGTTGACATGGGAGCAATACGCTTTGTAAGCAACGGTGCTGACATCATGAGTCCTGGAATAGTTGCAACATCCGAGGACGTCGAAGCGGGCGACATAGTATTGATCATTGATGAGACCCATGGAAAGCCGCTGGCAATTGGAGTGAGCTTAATCAGCGGTGAGGAAATGGTTGCAAACGATTCAGGAAAGGCAGTTGAAACCAAGCATTATGTCGGAGACGACATCTGGAACTTTGAGATATAATGGTGATTAAATGGCTGAATTAAGATACAGAGCTGGAAAAATCAGAGACCCTGGAGTTCACAAGATAGGCATAATCGCACTCGGTTCACACCTTGAAAACCACGGACCGGCATTGCCAATCGACACCGACGCCAAAATCGCAGCGCACATCGCATTCCAATCATCCCTTGAAACCGGAGCCAAGTTTTTAGGAATAATCTTTCCCGCCTACGAATTGGACACCATCGACCATGGAGTTCATGTTTCCCTTGATGTGCTGAAGGATAATGTCATCAACACATTGAATCAGGCCAAAAAATTCCTGGACATTGAAAAGGTAGTTATTGTCAACGCCCATGGTGGAAACATTCCATTGGTTGCCGAATTATGGGATATTGAAGACCAGACAGGCATGTCAATAACATTCAACAACAAGGTAATATCCTCCGAAGGCCCTCATGCAGGAAGCGGGGAGCTATCAATGGCAAAGGTTCTGGGCATTGTCAATGAAAATGAACTTGAAAATCAGGATAACGTCGCCGAATACGAGGAAGTGGGCTTATACGGATTCAAGCAAGCCCGCAAGGATGACCCGAACATTGAAGAGGGTGCAAGAGACATTGAAGAAAACGGCGTTTACATCGATGAGGAATATGGCCACAGGCTCTTTAACCTGGCAATAAATGCTGTAATATTCGACGTTGAAAAATTACTTGATTTCTAAAAAAAATAAAAAGAGAGCAGTCAATCTGTTGTTGTTACAACAGAGGAACCACCGCTGGAAGAACCGCCACTTGATGAACTGTCTCCTGATGAACTTGAACTGCTGGATGATGATGAAGAATCATCAGTTGTTGTTTCCACATTTGAGGAATCACTGCTGGATGATGAAGAATCATCAGTTGTTGTCTCCACACTTGAGGAGCTGCTGGATGATGAATCGTCACTATAGGAATAGTCATCATAATTCTTATATCCATAGCTGCGGTCACTGCTTACATCATTGTCTGTGATTGCGGACAGATTATCAAAAATCCCTCCGGATTCACTTTCATTAGGTAAAATTGATATTGGTCCTGTCATAGATGCGAAAACGCTTGCAAGACAAAACGCAAGAATTGCAACTATAAAAATAACCAAAACTGTAGCTGATCTACTTGTCAAATTTAACACCTTTTTAAAAAATTAATTAAAGTTAATATGTCTGATAAAATATATAAATATATTGATAACAATGAAAACAATCAAAAAACCTGTCCAAGTGGAAATCAATGTCAAGAAATCACAATTCATATGCTCATTGTTTCCAACTAAAAACAAAAAAGAATCAAAGGAGATAATCCAAAGGCTGAACCAGCAGTACAGCGATGCAACCCATAACTGCACAGCATACATTGTGGGCGACGGGGAAGGCTTTGACGATGACGGAGAGCCTGGCGGAACCGCCGGCAAACCTATGATCAACGTTTTGCGCAAAAACGAGATTCACAATGTCACAGCAGTAGTCACAAGATACTTTGGAGGAATCAAGCTTGGTGCCGGAGGGCTTGTAAGGGCCTATTCAAAATCAGTAATGGAAGCCATTGGAGAGGCGGAGATTGTTGAAATAGAGGAGTATGACGTTTTTGAACTTGTTTTTGAATACTCCGACATAAAAACCGTCGACGGCGAAGTTAGAAACAACAGCCTTGAAGCGATAGACAAGGATTACTCAGATAAGGTGATCTATCAGGTCATCTCAAGGGACAGTCGGGATATCAAGAAAATATTCGAGAAATATTCCGGAAAAATCAGTGTTGAATTTAAAAACAAGCAATTTTTGGAAAAAATGAGTCTGTAAAATTTTATAGGCTTATTTAATTTTCAAGTGTTTTTCAGTCCAATTTTTCATTTGATAGTCTAAAAATGTTAGAATTCCAGTTTTAGTCTTGTATAATTTCTTTATTATTTCTGGATT
>NZ_MZGS01000019.1 GCF_003111625.1 Methanobrevibacter thaueri
AAAAATAGTTGATTTTCACAGTTAAATATTAAATATTCAATAGTTTAATTGTTAAATTTGATATTTGTTGCGATAAGTTGTTTTTTAATTATATAAAAAATAAATTTGGTGAATTTTTAAAATTCACTCCATATCCATTGGAAATTTTAAGTAATATCCATTTTAGTGATTAGTATTAATATAATTAACTAATATCGGACACTCCCACTTTAAATCCGCACTCGCTGCAGGTTTTATTTTGGAATTTCACAACGCCTCCACATTCTGGACATGACCACCTTTCACGGTCCTGTGCCATCATCCTGCCGATGCCTGTTGTCTTGATTCTTTTGGCGGAGCTTAATGTGTCGAGGCCATGTCTTTTGATATATTTCTTTGAGTGCTTTTTCATTTGTGGGCATGGAAACTCGCTGCAGCGTCCACAGTAGATGAAATTCTTCTTGTCAAAACAGGTTTTAATTTTACATTTTAGACTAGCCTTGCTCTTGCCGTCGTCACTAATCAGGCAACCTCCACATGGATTTTGAAATTTCTCGCAGCTGATGCAATTGATTCCACAGGGAGCCAGTAATTTTGAGTCAAGTTCGCCAGGCATTTTCATAATACTTACTATGGGTCAAAGAAATTAATATAGTTATTTGAAGATAGCCATTATAAAAATATTTCTAACGATAAAATTCATTATTTTATCTATATTATATTTATAAAGAGTATTTATGCAGTTTAAAGTAATAATAAATCTTTGAATTAATATTTTATTTTATTAACATGATTTTTTAATTATATTGAATTTTTTTAGAAAAGTTATTAAATAACTTAGTGAATATATATTCTTATCGAACATTATATTTGGGGTTTAGATAATGGAAAAGAAAATTAAAGTAATAATCTTGTTATTGGTGATTTTAGTTGTGGCGGGAGTGGCCACTCACATGTTTTTAACACCTTCAACTGTAGAAACGGTAGGTTCTAAGAACGTAACCGATATGATTGATAGGGATGTCGAAATTCCTGCATCTGTCAGCAATGTTGTGGCAACAAGCCCTCCGATGACTACCGTTTTATACATGATTGCACCCGACAAACTGAAAGCGGTCAATTTCCAATGGACAGATGACGAGTTAAAGTATGTTCCAGGCCAATATCAAAACTATCCTGTTGTTGGAGGATGGTATGGAACACAAGATGGAAGTTATGAGGAATTCATAGCCTCAGAACCGGACATTGTCATAGAATCAATTGACGAAGGCGGAGACGGTGACGCATCAACCGTTAAGGAACGTCAGGAAAAATTCGGAACAATACCTGTAGTTGCGGTTAAGGATACCACAAATGTCGAAACAATAGGGGAATCCATAACCTTTATGGGTGAGGTCGTTGGTGCTCAGGACAAGGCAAAAGAACTCAACGATTTCAATGACAGGTACTTGAATATTGTCCATGATAAGGCGTCCAAATTGTCTGACAGTGACAAAAAAACAGTCTACTATGCTCAAGGTGATGATGGGCTTCAGACAAATCCGTCTCACTCAACACATGGTCAATTAATTGATTTGGTCGGTGGAGTGAACGTTGCGGATTCCCTTAACCAGGGCAACACAACCGGCGGAATTCAGGTGTCCATTGAACAGGTAATCAGCTGGAATCCTGATGTGATTATTACCAATGACCCGGAATTCTATGCAAGCGTTTATGACAATCCGAACTGGGCAAAGCTGGATGCAGTTAAAAATAAGGAGGTTTACCTATCTCCACAATCCCCATTCAAATGGTTTGACAGGCCTGTTGGGGCAAACATGATTATCGGTGTTCCATGGACTGCAAAGGTAATATATCCTGACGATTACAAGGACATAAACATGGTGGATGCAACTAAGGAATTCTACTCCAACTTTTATCATTTTGATTTAAGTGATGATGAGGCTAAACAGATATTGATTGATTCAGGATTGAAGGAATCAAATTTATAGTGATTTAAATGGATAAGGAAACAAAAGAGATTGTAAGCATAATACTTCTAATCTTTTTTCCAGTAATTATATTCTTTGCTTCATTTCTAATTGGAAGATATCCGATCAGTCCGATTGATGTGCTAAATACATTATTGTCCCCAATATTTCCGCAGCTTGAAGTGTCCCCTACAATAACGACAATAGTATTTGAAATAAGGCTTCCAAGAATCATAGGAGCATTAGTGGTTGGAGCGTGCCTTGCTATTTCAGGCGCAGCATTCCAGTCAATATTCAAAAACCCTCTTGTCTCATCTGACCTTTTGGGTGTGTCAAACGGTGCGGGTTTCGGAGCTGCACTTGGAATCCTGCTCAGCGGAGCCAATATCATAACCCAAATTTTCGCATTCATATTCGGTTTGATTTCAGTGTCTGCAACCTATTTGATATCAAAATCCTATAAGGCCGGAGGAATACTTGTCTTGGTATTGTCAGGGGTTGCGATTTCCGCATTTTTCAATGCATTAATCTCAGCAATTAAATTTATAGCGGATCCTGATGACAAACTCCCTGAAATCGTTTATTGGCTGATGGGATCACTGGCCTCAATAACAGTCGATAAGCTATTGATGATTGCAATACCAGTCATTATCGGACTCATAATACTTCTGGCTTTAAGATGGCACATGAATCTGCTTGCGATGGGAGATGAAGAAGCACAATCACTCGGATTGAACCCCTCAAGAGTCAGGCTACTGATAATTGCGGGATGCACATTGCTGACATCAGCTGCAGTTTCAATAAGTGGAATAGTGGGCTGGATAGGTTTAATCATACCTCACATGTCCCGTATGATCGTGGGTCCAGATAATAGAACACTGCTTCCGGCATCACTGAGTCTGGGGGCAAGTTTCCTGCTACTGATTGACAATATTTCACGTGCAGTGATAGCCATTGAAATTCCAATAGGAATATTGACAGCAATCATTGGCGTTCCAATTTTCCTATACTTGCTTAAACGAGGTTATTCTGAATGGTCATAGAAAATAAACTATTTGAAGTTAAAAATATCTCATTTGACTATGATGGAGAAGAAATTTTCTCAGACATTAGCTTTTCAATAGAAAGCGGAGACGTATTGTGCATTCTAGGGCCAAATGGAACAGGCAAAACCACATTAATAAAATGTCTGAACGGATTGAACGAGATTAACTCTGGAGAAATCCTAATCAATGGTGAGGACATCAAGGGTTTATCGTTTAGGCAAATTTCAAAACATGTTGGGTATATCCCACAATCACATGTTCCCTCATTTCCTTTCAAGGTCTTTGATGTTGTTTTGATGGGAAGGGCACCCTATTTGAATTTAACCGACTCTCCAAAGGAGGAAGATAGGAAAATAGCGCTTGATGCCCTGAAAACCCTTGGAATTGAAGGCCTTAAAGATAAGGAATACACCAATTTGAGTGGTGGGGAAAGGCAGCTGGTGTTTTTGGCAAGGGTGTTATGTCAAAAGCCGGATATTCTGATACTGGACGAACCGACCTCACACCTGGATTTTGGAAATCAGATCAAACTCCTGGAAATAATAGACAATCTTGCAAAATCGGGCTTGTCAATTATAATGTCTTCACACTTTCCGGATCATGCATTTTTAAGCTCAACAAAAGTTGCAATCATGAAGAATAAGAAATTCATTGATTTTGGAACTCCGGATGATGTGGTGACTGAAGAAAACTTGAAAAGGGCATATTCGATTGATGTTAAATTGATGGAATTAGATGACAAAAGAAAAGTTTGTGTACCAATGAAAACAAACTTAACATTAGATTTATAAAAGGTGATAACATGAATGAAAAGGATTACGACGAACAGTTGGCAAAGGCCGCTGAGTTTCACGGTCATGTCTGCGGTGGAATCGCCATTGGAACAAAACTAGCAATGTATGGACTGGAGCTTTTGGGAATGGAATTAAATCAGAGGCATAAGAACCTAATCGTATTTTTGGAAATCGACAGGTGCATGTCTGATGCCGTGCAATCCGTTACCGGCTGTTCAATGGGTAAAAGAACCTTGAAACAGATGTATTACGGCAAGTTTGCTGCAACATTCCTTAACCAGGACACCGGTGAGGCTTTAAGAATCACTGATGCCGACGCCAATAAGAAATTCAAGGATGAGGAAACCAAGGAGGAGATGATTGCAAGATTTAGAAGAACTCCTCCTGAAGAGTTGTTCAAGGTCGACAAGGTCAGAATTGAATTGGGTCCGGGAGACATGCCTGGCAAACCCTACACCACTGCATTCTGTTCAGTGTGCGGTGAAAAGGTATCTGATGGAAGGCATAAGCTCATTGGTGGAAAACCGGTTTGCAGGTCATGTGCTGAAGGATCTTATTATGAATTAATTGAAGAATAATTTATATTGAATTTTATTTTTCTTTTAATTTCTAATATTTTTACTTTTAACTCAAAATTTTTTATTAATTTTTAAATTGTCTTGTTTTTAATTTTTATTTCATTGTTTTAACGGTTTATAGATTGATATTTTATTTTTAAATAATTCATTACGATATGTTTATATATTCAGTTTGCTAAATATTTTATTAGATAACGAATATGCAGGTTAGAAAATGGATTTGATTGGAGGCTATTTGCTAGTAGTTATGGCATTATTTGTTGCAAATATTGCATTGATGCTTGGAAACTACAATTTAGGTAATTTGAAAGTCATAATATTGTCATTAATATGTTCTGCAATTACCTTTGCAATAATGAATGCCTCAAGTCTTTTAAATGGTCAATTATCATTTTTATCGGATTATTTCAGCTATTTGTTTTTGGCAATAACAATAATAATCTTCGTATCCATCGTATACTATATCAGGAGAGATGATTTTAAAATACCGTTTTATTCAATTTCTTTGGCATTTGTAATTTCAACAGTACTATTGTCATCCCAAGCAAATCTGGACTTTTTATCAATGGCCTTATATTCATTATTGGTTTTTATAATATTATTTGTTGTTTATCAACTCACAAAATTATTACATCACGCAAAAAGACAATATCCTGTAGTGATAGGTGAATACATGAGCTTGTTTTCCATATTGATGTTTATTTTTGCATTGACTTACGATTCCACAAAAGCTCTTGACTATTCAATGTTCAGTCCTTTTTTGATTTTAACTCCAACCTATCAGTTAATTTATGTTATTATAGGAATCATTGTTGTTTTGGTCGTTGGTGTCCTTATAAATGATACTAGGGGGAAATAAATGATTATTCAAGGAACTGAAACGTTAACTTCGTTAATCCACATCATCTCTGAAAGTTTATTGACGCCGGTTGTTATTCTGATTGTAATCTCAATCGTCATAGTCATTTTAGCCTTTGGAGGATTGGTTAATGAGTTTATTTCAAGAAAAGCTATTTCATCTGTTGATTTGGAAGATTTGGTAAGGCGCGTTTCATTTTCAACCAATGTAAATCAGATGAAGGCAGAAATTTCCAACAGTGACCTGTTTGACTATCAAAAGAAAATATTGACAAGAATCGCAGACAATCATGATATTGGGCCTGAAGCGAGAAAGGCACTTGCAAGTGAATTAATCTCAGCAGAGGAAACCAGATTGATTAAAAAAACAAACAAGACTGATATTCTTGTTCGTGTCGGGCCTATTTTAGGATTGTTAGGTACATTGATACCATTGGGTCCGGGTCTTGCAGCTCTTGGAACCGGTGACATTGCGGTTTTGGCCCAATCTTTAACAATAGCATTCGATACAACCGTTACCGGATTGAGCGTTGGTGCTGTTGCTTTTTTAATATCCAAATACAAGAAACAGTGGTATGAGTCAGAATTGATTGATGTTGAGACCGTTGCTGAAGCGGAATTGGAAACTATTAACAAATGGTGAAATCATGCTTAGGAAAAGAAGAAGGATTTCGGAATCTATCGATGATGACCCTATGGGTGGGTTAAACAACCTTTCAGATGCGATGCTTGTGTTGGCATTAGGCTTTTTGATCTTCGCAATCATGGCATTATCAGCCAATCCGGACATGATTACACAATCACAGTCAACTCAGGACGTTTCAACTGCGGATACATTCACACAAAACTACACTGATGCCGGAGGGCTTGAGGACAGTGGCTATAACGAGGTTGGAAAGGTTTATGAGGATCCGACCACAGGCGAACTTGTGATGGTATCGGGTTAAAGATGATTTTGGGAGTTTAACTCCCTTTTTTTGCTATTTTTTTAATTAATTGTATGGGATTGTAATATTGATTTAAGCTTGTAAAATTGTTCTTGTTTAAAACAAGACATTTAAATACCTTAAATTATAATATTAATTCATGAATTTTAGATATATTGAATATGGAATTTCATTAGTGTTAAAATTTATATCAAAATCATTTTTGCTAAATGAATTCAAGAGATTTTTAAATGACAATCGTGGAGGATTGGTATTGTCATTTGATGAAATTCACATTCCAGATAAGGGCTGGCTGGACTATAAACGATTGGAAGTTGATGAATCTGTCAAATTCATCAGTCGCAATGATTTACCTAATGATTTTTGTCCGAAAGCTTGTAAACTGGTTGACGAATTTCATAAGAAAACGGTTAATGAGGATATTGAATGGATGTTGTACTTTGATTACACAGATGGTGAAGTAATATATTGTTGGAAAGGTGAAGAGGATAAAACTGGGGGTGCATACGATAAAATTCATCTTAAAGGGAGGAATATAGCTTCTTTGCATAATCATCCTAAAGATTATTATTCTTTTCCCTCTTCGGATAATTTTGATATTCTCGGCAATAAATTTGAAGATTATGAAATTATCACTTCAATTAATGTTTTTTGGATTGTTGAATTTAGGGGTCTGGTTGAAAAAGAAATTAGACAAAATTTTCAATATCGTCTTGCGAAAGATATGAATAGTATTAATAATAAAATTAGATTATTATGTCATGATGCAAATATGATTAATTCTATGGTAGAAGTATATATTGGAGATTATTTGTTAAACCATATTGATAAAAAAATAAACGAAATCGATTTATTTTTAATTAAAAGGGAGATTCAATAATGTCTTATAATTTAAAAGGAAGATTTGGATATGTGTCTAAATGTAGGGGGATTCCAAAGTATCCGGGGGAATTTACAGTAAATTTGGAAAAACCAGATAATGTTTCTGATGAAGATTTGCAAAAATGGGATGAGTCTATTGGACAATTTCTTAAAAAAATTGAATCAGACTTTGACTTATGATGTTTAATATAAATTGTGTTTTTTATTTTTTTTTCAGTAAATTTTGTATGAAAAACTAATTTTGCGATACATTTATAAATACATAAAACAAATATTTGATTACTGTTATTTTTCTAACAGTAAAATTACTTTTTTTGGGATAAGTTCCCATATGGATGTGGCCTTCGTGGCTGAACAAAAAGGTGTAATTTATGTATAAATATATTAGAGACGCATGGAAAAACCCAGATGAGTCCTACGTACGTGAACTCATGTGGCAAAGAGCTCCAAAATGGAAAAATCAAAAAGCAGTTCAAAGAATTGACAGACCTACCAGGCTCGACAGAGCTAGAAGTTTAGGTTACAGAGCTAAAAAAGGTTTCGTAGTAGTAAGAACCAGAGTAAGACGTGGTGGAAGAAGGAAAACCCGTCGTTTCAATGGCCGTAAACCTAAAAGAATGGGTGTAAACAAAATTACCCAAGCAAAATCCATTCAAAGAATTGCTGAAGAACGTGTAGCTAAAAAATACCCTAACATGGAAGTTTTAAACTCTTACTGGGTATGGTCTACTGGAAAACATAAATATTATGAAGTAATTTTAGTTGATCCAAACAGTCCTTCTATCATTAACGATAAAAAAATCAATTGGATTTGCTCCAAAAAACACACTAACAGAGCTCTCAGAGGCTTAACTAGTGCTGGTAACAAAGGACGTGGAATCAAATCTAAAGGAAAAGGCTCAGAACAAGCTAGAAGAAGAGATTTATAATTCTTCTTTTCCTTTTTTTTATTTTTTTTTGATATAAATGATTCATAATATTAAATTCAGGGCTTTCGTTTATGAAGATGAAAGTGCCGATGAGATTTCTCAAGCTATTTTAAACATTCTTCCTGAAGCCGAAATAGAGGCTGAAGAGGCTGAAGGATTACTTGAGAACAAGATACTTATTTTATCTGGTGTCGTTTCTAAAAAACGATACACTAAGGCTTTTTTCAACACACTTTTGGAAAGCGTTGATTTGGATAAGCTCAATGACGATTTGGAACGTAAGATGGATGAGAAGGGAAACTGGTTTTTACGTTTTGACAAATCAGATGCCTTTGATGAAAAATGGACCATTCTTGACAAGGGTGATGCAATACACCTTAAAGTTAAGATTGCGGCTTTTCCTGCCAAAAAGCAGATTGCCGTTGATAAGGTCCGTGAAGCTATCTTAAATTAGTTAACTTTATTTTATTACTTTTCCAATATATTACCAAGGTGATTAAATGGAAAAGAAAAGTTATTACCTGATACTATTATTGGTTGCCTTCGTTATCTGTATTGGAGTGTTCTGGTTCCAGTTCAACAATAATGTGGCTACTTTTATAATGATTAATGAGACTGAAGTCGCAGAAGGAGGATCATTTTCCGGAATGCTGGTTGATGCATACGGATATGGCGTTGCAAATCAGACAATAACCTTCCACAAGCCAGGATATGAAATGGGTACTTTAGTCGATGTGACAACTGATGAAAATGGACAGTTCACGGTTGAAGATGCCCAATATTTGCCTGATACGGGTAAAGACAATTATTATGGTGATTTCACATTCGCAGGCAATGGAAAGTATGTGGGTTGCACTTATGCAGGTAATGTGACAGTTGTGTCTAATTAGTTTTTTCATAGCATTGTTTGGAAAAAAATATATAACATGTAATAAATATATTACAATTAGTTTTTTTTCAGGTAATATTATGAGGAACCATATCAAACAGTTGAGAAAAGAAAACAACATCACATTGAATGACCTTTCAGTCATGTCAGATGTTCCTGTTGAGGAATTGGAGGCAATAGAGGATGGCACAATTGAACCAACGTTGCTTGATGCGTATAATATTAAAAAGGCATTAAATCAGGAATTCCTTGCCGATGTATTTGTATTCGAATAATTTCTTTTTCATGATGGTTTAGTATTCAAGTTATATATGATGAGTTCTAAAAATAACTGTATAGTCCCGTAGGGTAGCGGCAATCCTTTTGGGCCCTGGACCCAAAGACAGCGGTTCGACCCCGCTCGGGACTACTTAATTATCCAATTTTCATTTCTCTTTTTTCTAAATGTACTAAAATATTATATAACTTAAAAATTAAATCATTAATTAATTAAAATTATTTTGAGGAGAGTTATATGAAAACTCATGTGATAGTTGTCATACTTATGGTCTCTCTACACTACTTTTTTTAGAATTAATTTAATCTATTCATTCATTTTAAGGTTTCAATCACGCTTTTTACAAACTCCTTTTTCTTTTCATTGTGGATTCCATGTCCACAGTCAAAATATTCCACAGTTATATCATTGATTAGGTCTGTTACCTGCTGAAGGTCTTCATCGGTCAGGGCACCCATAATGATGCTGTCATCTCCAATTTCGGTATTTGCCTTCATGAATAGGGTTTTGCAGCTTATTTGTGAAAGAAGTCTGTTGTAGTCGATGTTGCAGTTGAATGCGTCGTTGTAGAAATTCTCTCCAAAGTAAGGGTCATACTCCTCCATTCCATTGAATGCCTCTAGGAATTTTTTTGGCCAGAATCTTATTTTCAGAGGTTTGTCGGGATGTTTTTTTCTGTATTTCAGTGCGGATTTTCCGGATTTGCTTCTGATTTTTTCCCTTGAATTTTCGGGAAAGAAGTTCCACATGTACTGGTTCATGAAGTAATAGTACACAAAATCTTTCTCTTCATCCTGATTGATGAAGTTGTGGCAGACCGTTGAAAGGTCGTTGTAGTTGTAGTACTTGAACCTTTTTTCCCCTGCACATGAAAAGATCGGAGGGTCTTCCAGTATAAGATTATCGCAGAGATCTGATTTTGAAGCGATATAGCAGGCAATGAGGCCTCCTGAGGAATGGCCCAATATGGATATCTTTTCATCAGTTTTGCATTTTATAAATTCAATCAAATCATCGCCCTGGCTTACTATATTGTATTTTTCCCTGTTGTGGGAGCTTTTTCCGTGGCCATAGCAATCAATCAGAATCAGATGGAATCTTTTTGACAGTTCCTTGATTACATCGGAATAGCTGCTTGAGTTTGCACTTTGGGCATGAATTATCAAAAGTATGGGGTTGCTGCTGTCAGCTTCATAATAGTTGATTATGCTGTTGTCAGATGTCTTGTATTGGCAATTTTCAAGTTTCATTCTCATACACCTGTTCAAGGTCAATCTTTTTGGATTTCTCTCTACGGTTATTCTTTTTAAAATATTTTATAATTAAATGTTTTCAATGATTACTTTTTTTAACCTGAAATCTATTCATGTAAGAAATTTACTTCATTAAGGCGGAATAAATGTAAATGCTAATATATGAATAATCAGAAACTTATAATCATGACTATGAATGATAAAATATCTGATTATATCACGTTTCCAAGAACATTTGAGAACTACAGATGGTACAAACCGATACTTGTTTTTATATTGAGTTTAATAATTTTGTCCATACTCATGGTAGCTATAGTAGCGGTTTTTTACCTAACAGTGGGGCCTGAATTTGTTAAATCCGTTTTCAGTGGAGGATATGAAGCATTAACATCTCCAATGGCGATATTGTTTACTGATTTGCTTATTATTATATTTATCCCGTCATTATATATTGCATCAAAAATTGTTAATGACAGGCCGTTTTCTTCCTATTCCTCTTCACGCGGAGGATGGAATTTCAAGCTCTTTTTCAAGGCATTGGTAATTCCGGTAATATTGTATATAATATTTATGGCAATAGACACCGCTATTAGAGGACCTGAAGGCACATATAGTTTCTCATTAGCATTTCTTCTTGTAATCCTGATTTCTGTACCTCTCCAATCCATTGCAGAGGAGTATGTATTCCGTGGATTTTTTATGCAAACATTGGGCTCATGGTTTAGAATACCTGTTTTAGTGCTGGTTCTTCAAGCCATAATATTTGCACTGGGCCATGGATATAACTCCATAGGAATCTTTGAAACATTTGTTTCAGGTATTGGTTTTGGATTTTTTGCATGGAAGACAAATGGTATAGAAGTAAGTTCCGCTCTTCATGTTGCGAATAATTTTGCTGTTGGCTTGTTCGTCATGCTTGGGCTGCAGGCATCAAATTCCACTCCGCAATTATGGGATGTTGCAACATCAATTGTCTTTTTAATAATTCTATACGTTATAATGTATTACGTTGGAAAGAAAACTGACTGGTTTGGCGAAATCCCGGAAAACGCTCAAAATGAAGGATTATTCAATTTATGAATAATCTTTTTTTATTTATTGAATTCTTGAAATGTTAAAAAAATTTCAATAATTATAAATATTTATTAAACAATATTTCAATAATATGACAGCATTAGATAGGTTTAAATTTGAAGATGGGGATTTTGATTTCCCGTTTTACAATAAGAATCCTCACATCCCCAAATGGGGTTGGGTTGTTTTATTTATTGTATGGTTTATGGGATTTTTCCTGGCTGTATCTGATAAGCTTCATTTTGCATTAATGGGCTGTATAGTGTTAATTGTTCCGGTATTGTATTTTTTAAAATGGGATTATAAAGCGATATTCAGAAAGCCTTCCCGCAGGGATCTGCTTCTTGTAGTGGCTCTTTTTGCAGGATATATGATATATTCATTAGCTATTGGAATGGTCTTGGAGCAAATTGGGATAGTAAGCAGCGGAACCGTAGACCCAACATCTGTAGGGGCCATGACACTGGTTATAACAGTATTTAATGTATTGGGTGAAGAGTTCATTAAATTCATTCCATTCATGTTCCTCTTGAGAGTGATTTACAAATACTCAAATAACCGTAAATTATCCGTAATCATTTCCGTTGCTTTAATAATGATAATGTTTGCATCAATGCACGCATTTAACCCTATTATGTTCATATTTGCACTCTTTATACAGGGCTTTGGATCAATATTTGAGTTTTACGGATACATTAAAACTAAAAACGTCCTGGTTTCATTCCTTTGTCATTTGTTAACGGACGAGTTTATTTTCATGTTGATGTTGCTTGGAATTGGCGGTTAAAACATTATTTTTCTGAATATGGCGATTAGTAATCATAAAAACTATTAATATAACCTTTGAAAATCAGATTTCCAGTCCAAGAGAATCAAGTTAATGTCAATGTTCTCATTAAATTAAAAGAAAAAAGTAGCTATTAATTATATCAGATTCAAATTATTGAATACTTATTGCAAAAATCATTTTTTACTGCTCTTTGAAATTTTTTTTACAACCGAAATTGAGAGGTGTAAATATGAAAGACAATGAGTTATTGAAAAATATATTTGTGACCTTCAACCATTCTGAAGGTACAAAGAAGGCGTATGCATATGCGCTTAAGCAGTATTCAAACTATTTTGGAACGGAACTTCATGAATTCCTAAAGGAAGCGGAAGATGAGGAAAACCAGGGAATCAAATGGAAGCACAGAAAAATCAAAAGCAGACTTCTGGAATTCAGGCAGCATTATCTAAGCAACTATGCTCTGAATACTACAAGGTCCGTTATGATGTGCATCACCAAGTTCTATAAGTTCTATGACATTGAAATCTATTCCCTGCCGAAAATCAACCAGAAATCCATACAGAAACCGCAGCCAATTTATTACAGTGATCTGCCCGACAAGGAAATAATCCGTGAGGCGGTCAGTATTGCAACTCCTGTGATGAAGGCAGCGATACTTTTCATCTGCTCCAGCGGATGTGCAAGAGCAGAAGTCCTGAGCCTGACAATACAGGATTATATCGATGCGCTGTCCGAGTATATTCCCCATAAGAATATGGATATGTTTGAGATAATCGATTTGATTGAGGATGATGAGACTGTTGTTCCCACATTCAATATCCGCCGAAAAAAGACCAACAAGTACTACACAACCTACTGCAGCCCCGAAGCGGTCAAGGCCATCAATGCACATATACTGTCACGTACTGATAAGGTTACCAACGAGTCAAAGCTCTTTAAGATGGCTGTTGGTTACTTTTCAATTAATTTTCAAAAGATAAATGATGATTTGGGACTGGGCAAAGTGGGAAATTACAACCGTTTCAGAAGCCATATGCTTCGTAAATTCCACGCTTCAGCCTTGTACAATGACGGCATGAGTCTGGATGATGTCAATGATTTGCAGGGCAAATCCAAAAGCAGAACCGACCAGGCATATTTCATGATCAACCCTGAAGATTTAAAATACGAATACATCGAGCATCTTCCCGCTGTTACCATTAACACCGAAGTCAAAAAGTTGCATGTCAAATCACCGGAGTTTGTCAAGATTGAAAATGAGAAAAACGAACTTAAAAGTGAACTGGACAGACTACGAGCCGATATAGACAGTTTAAAAGGAATGATTGGGAAATAGTATTTTTTCCCAATTTTCTTATTTTTTAATAATGTTTAAACAGTCTATAATAAAAATAAAGTGAATATAAGATTATAAGAATCGTCTGGCTTCAGCAATGAACTCTTCTGCATGAACTAAGCAATCTAATGCTTCTTGCTTATTAAAATTCACTGTGAAATCATAACTTGATTTTCTTCTAAGTTTCTTAGCATCTGAGTAATGTTGGTAAATATCCTGACTGAAATCATCTTCAAGGACATAATCCTTGCTAAACTGTGTTAAAATAGTATCATGTTTTTTGCTTACAAAATCATGCATAAGCAACAATGCTTTTGCAGCGTCAAACATTGCATAATAAGAATGGGTTACAGAACCCCTATACTTTCCGGCATCGAATAGTATTTGAGCCATGCTTAGTTCCTCTACTGCAAGATCCATGTATCCGTTGACTTCATCCATATTCATATTTCAACACCTTCTGCCATTACAGTTTGAAGGAAACTGTAATCTTTGGTTTTGTTAAAATGCTCTTCAGTCATGACATGAGGGGATATTACCTCTTCTTTTTCAAGAATAAAATCAACAACCTTTTTGTCTATCAGGGATTCCATTTGGCGATTGTCAGTGTGAATGATAATAAGAATATCAATATCAGACTCACTAGTATCGTCACCACGTGCAACAGAACCAAATACCAGGGTTTTGATTATGTTATCTGAAGCTATGGCATCCACAAACTCACGAGCTATTTCAATTCTATCATACATACAATACTCACCAACAGATTAATTTTTTCTTCTTTTTATAATTAACAATATCAACCCCATCAATTATAAACATTTGCCAACTGCGACTGTGTGCAAAAGCACAACCGTGATTCTGAAAAAAAGTTGCGCAATCTACATTAACTCACATGAAAATATGATATTCAAAAATAGAGTCAACCATAATGATAGTATTGTTGATAAAAATAGTGGTTGATAAAAAAAGTATGTGTTTAATCAATCGTTCAATTGATTATTCTTGCAGTTGTAAATCCTCCCCCTTTGGGAGTCAAAATAAAAAAAATTTAGATCAACCATCAAATGATGGTTAATCTGTAACATCTTCTGTTTCCTTTCGTCTATATCCTATAATCAAAAGTATCTCACAGACAATGGCCAGTGCGATGAACTTTATCATGTCATCCGGACCATTCTCCACGATATTCTTTGTTATCTCATACGCCTTTGAGTCGTCCTGCGCTACACCGCTGCTTCCGGCTGCCCCTCCTGCAGATGATGATGAGCTTGAACTTGCACCGCTTACGGTGACGCCCTCAACGCTTGGGGTCTTGCTTGAAGTCGAATTTGATGTTGCCACAAGATTGTTGTATGAGTTGTCTGAGCTTCCCTGATTGTTGAACGAATTTACCGTATCTCCAGACCTGCCCTGGCTTTTATGTGAGAGGCTTTTTCCGTCATCCCCGCTCATGTCCGGCCAGCCGTTATAGCCGCCGTCACCGTCAGGACTGTGGAACCCTCCGCCATTGTTGCCGCCGGTGTTGAATGCGCCTCCGCCGTCATTGCCTGGCAATAATGGATTGCCTCCCGGGAACCCCGGTTTTTGGGGTGAGATTCCGCTTCCGTTTATTACATTGGACAGGTTGTCCTTGTTGGTCGGAGTCTCGTAGTGGAATTCCTCGCCGCCGTCCAGCACGTTGCTTTGATGCTCCAGGTCATACTCGAATATTGTGATTACGCGGTTTCCCGAGAAGCTGTTGTTCTTGGCCTGGTCGGTGTCTGCTCCGATGCCGTCACCCCTCTTGAACGGGTCATAGTTGGTGTCTGCATACTTGTCCGTCCTCACCAGGGTGTTGTTGTTGACATTGGTGTTTTCGGCATCAAGCATGTATGACAGGTAGTATCCGTCGCTTATCACCGTATTGTTTATGACGCGATAGGAGTGTGAGCTGTTGGTTTTCTGCGAGTATGATATTCCGTAGATGTTATCCTCCCATTTGACCTTCTGGATGTTGTGGACCTCAATGATGTTGTTCATGATTATGTCGTTGTCGTCCTGCGCCTCTATACCTGCAACCAGTGCCCAGGAATGGTTTCCCGCCAGTCCTGTGACATTTATGTAGTTGTTGAGTATGGTAATGTAGTTTGCGCCGTTGAAGTTCTGGGAGTATATTCCGATGTTCGGGCCGTTGTTTTTGGAGTAGATGTCGTTGTACTGTATGACGATTCCCTCGGCCGGACCGGTTAATTGCAGAGGGTATGCGGTACCTGCCGCCAATGCGCCCCCTGTGGTTTCCACGCGGAACTTGTTGTTTTCCACCAAGAGGTTGTCGTCACGGTAGATGTCCAGTCCGTAGAGGTAGTTGGGAATGTCCTTGTATGTGAGATAATCGCTCAGGTAAACCTCATTGTTCGTGAAGTTGCAGTCACATGAATCGCCTATAAATATTGCATCCAGTGTCGGATATGCGCATTCAGGCCTTGCGCCTGCAGTGCACCTTACAACGTTGCCGTCGAACAACAGATTGTCTGAGAATTCCACACCAACTGCCAGCGAGAACTCCGAATCCAGACTTGCACTGGTGTCATGGAACATCACCGTTCTAAGCGATACCTCGGCATTGATCGTGCTGTTCAATACACGTGCATACGGCGAATACTCAAGCCTTAAGGCGTAGTCACGACCAGCACCACGGTTGTCGCCCTTGAGAGTTATGGTACAGTTTACAATCTGGAGGTTAGTGATCGGCTCTCTTTGGCTTCCTTCGGAGTATATTCCAAAGGCGTCACTGTCCCTTGGTGCCGTGACGTTGATGTTTAGATTGTGCAATTTAACATTATCGCCGTTATATATCAGGACGGCGGCATAGTCATTGCCGCTGAAAGGCTGTGTTTCAATGAATGTGATGTTGTTTAATGTGACATCGTTGGCTTTGATTTTGAACACCGTGTCTTTCAGGGTATGGTTCATGCCGTTGATGGTAACGTTAGTTGCACTTACAGTCAGAACGCCGAGGCCATCCATATCCTCAGTTATAAAGAGCTCGGCATTTGAGTAACCGTTATTTAACGTTCCCCCTCTGAAAAACTGCCTGACATTGTCGCCTGTGACATTGAACTGGCCTGCAGAGGACAATTCATCCGGTTCACAATCACTCGAAAGGTTAAAAGAATCTTCGATACCGGTTTCATTGAGGACCGTTGCGTTTTCACTTGCAAAAACACAGGTCAATGAAACAATAAACATTAAGGATATAAAGACAAATTTAACCCAACATCTTATGATTATCACCTCCACTTGTTAAAATATGATTTAATTTCTGTCAAACATATGTTATAAAATCTTCGGTGAAATAATCAAATCTGATGAAAAGGAGTGCAGAATTATTGTTTGGGAATGGAGTGAGATATATCCTAAAAAAAGAAAAAAATTAAAGTAAATGATGGAATCATTTACTTTTTAACTGTCAATTTTACTTTTTTAGTGGTTGGCTTGTAGTTTTTGTTACCTGCGAACTTGATGGTGGCAGTGTATTTGCCTTTCTTTTTCAGGTTCTTGATCTTGAAGGTGGCCTTACCTTTATTGTTGGTGGTAGCCTTATAGGTTTTGCCTTTAACCTTAAGGGTAACTTTAACTTTCTTGACGAGTGTCTTGCCGGATTTCAAAGTAATGGTGTACTTTTTGACTTTCTTTTTGGCCTTGAATGTTTTCTTTTTAGCAACAATCTTGGTAGCCTTCTTGGTAACTTTCGGTTTGGCCGGTTCCTTAATGGTTACGGTAGTGTTCTGTGTGATTGGTGCATACTTGCCGTCACCGGAATATGAAACAGTAACCTGATGACTGCCGACAGCCAGATTGTCTACAGTAATACTTGCACTACCATCTTTTAGGGAAACAGTCTTGACAATCTTACCATTATCAACACTAACAGTGAAATTACCGGTTGCATCCTTATCCAACTTGATACTGAAAGTTGGTGATTTGCTGTTAGCCGGAACATTAGTGTTTAATGCCTTATCAGCAGGAACCTCAACACCTTTAACTGTAGCAGTAATGTTTTTAGTGTCTGCATTGAAAGTTTCATCTTCTGCGCAACTAGCTGTAACGATGTAACTGTTTGCAGCCAAATTGTTAAATGTGGCATTGCCTTTACCATCAACCACATGAGCGATTTCAGTGAGGTTGCCGATTTTAACAATGACATCACCACTGAACTTCTCATTGGCAGTGACATTGACAACTAAAGGTTCGCCGTAAGTAACTGTATCAGCAGCAATTGCCAAATTGACATCCAACTTGTTTACAAAGAATGAAGTGTTGTTTTCCATTTCATTGTATTTGTCATTGCCCCTGAAGCTTACTGTAATGTTTTGAGGACCATAAGGAACATTAGCGATATTGAATGTCAAAGTACCATTGACAACCTGTCTGACCACAGGGTCAAGCTTGTTGACGGTAACATTAACATCACCAGTAATATCCTGATCCATAATAACAGTAACAGTAACGTTTTCATTAATCACAGGAACAGAATACTCAATTACCAATTTAGGATCGACTTTGACAACCCTGAATGTGGCATTGTACTCTTCACTAGGATTATAGTTATCATCACCATTATACACTGCATAGATAGTATAGTTTCCTTCACTCAAACCAGCAAAGACTGCACTGCCAGTAACATTAACGGTCTTGTTTTCACCTTTCAATCTGTAAGTGACATTACCAGTAGCATTTGCAGGCAAAACAGCCTGAACTGTAATATTATCACCAACAGGAATAGTCGAATCAATGATAATCTGGACTGTTGAATTGGCTTTGTTGACAGTGAACTGCTTGGAAACAGTTGAAGTTCCGAAATTATCATCTTCAAGATATTTAGCGGTTACTTTATAATCTCCAGCAGGCAAATCATTCACAGTAATGGTGGAAACATTATTGGTAAATGAAATAGGGAGTGTCTTGACAACCTCATTACCTTTAATGAATTCATAAACAAGACTACCTGATTCCAAATTAGAAATGTTTACACTTATAGAAATGTCTTCTCCATAAGAACTGTTTGAAACGTTATCCATACTCATATTTAATGCCGGCTTAACGAACAAACCTGAACCAGTGACTTCACACATCCTATTATCTAAAAGAGAAAATGTAAAATTATCATAATGTTGTTTATCAATATAAGAATACCCAGATACACTTTCTACAGTAGTATAATTAACATCAATATCAAGTAATCCCGAAGTATTGGGAACAATATATTCAGTTTCATAAACACCATTATTAAAAGTAGCAGGATTTTCACTACCATTAATAACCAACCTTAAATTAGGAATACTAATTGAATTATCCATATTATCCACTAATATTGTAGAAATAGTAATTTTATCACCAGCAGTTACATTAACAACCCCTGCATCTAAAATAGTTATGCTAACAATAGAATGAAGTTTACCTAAATAAAATCCATTCATACTAGTTGTATAATCCTGACTCACAAATGTACCTTTAGCTTTTAAAGAAGAATCACTAAATTTAATACCATATTTTGATTTAACAAAGTTATCTTCAAAAATTAAACCTTCAGAGCTTAATGAATCAACAAGAATCGCAGGGAGATTAACATTACTACTAAAATTACAACCAACAATACTAGTAATTTCAGGATTAGAATACACTACCTTACCTAATTTGACATTGCCTGCTGAAAATTGAGTATTAACAATATGAATATCTGCTGTAGAAAAAGAATTATTAATAAAATTACATTCAGACACAGATATTTCTGAATTTACAACAACTGGAATATTGCCTTTTGGGAAATTAACTATATAATTTTGACAAGTATTATTTTCAAAAGTGCAATTCTGAATATTACAATAACTTTTTTTAAAATAAGTATTAGGTGTTGAACTTCTATTTAATACTGGATGTATAGTTAGTTGTAAAATGGCTACGGTATTAGCTAGATTATTATTTAAAAAATAACAATTTTTCATGGAAAAATTGCCACATGATGTAATAGAAAATAATAATGCATTCTTAGCAGTAGGAGTAGTACAATTAATAAAGCTACAATCCTCAAAAAATAGATCTTGTGAATCACAAGTCACTCTATTAACACTTTTAGATGCACTCTTAATTAGATTAGTTTTGAAAGTAATATCTTTAAAAATAATACCCTTTAACTTAAAATTATTTACTGCTTCTAATGAAAATAAACTAGCTAGAGAATTGGATCCACCACTAATTATTACATTCCCCGGATTATTGGCGGAGATAGTAATATTATTCTTAACAGATATACTTAATACTGAATTAAAAGTATAATTTCCATCAGCCAAATGTAATGCACTATTGTCCTGGAGGTTAGATATAGCATTATTTAAAGAAATTGGATTCTCTTCTGATGACCCATCACCTACACCATCAGGAGATATATGAACATTATTCATATTATTTTCATTTAAAACATCGGTATTTCCATGATTTAAACTAGATTCCTTTATAGAACCTTCAACTGTAGAAACAACGTCTGAATCAACATCATTAACTACATTAGTTTCATTAAAATCAGATACATCAGCTGCGGAAATAACATTTAAACTTAAAAATATTGCAAAGATACAAATAAATATATACTTATATTGCATTATTATCTCCCCCATTAATATGTTAAAGCATAAAACATGCCATTTTCAGTTCCAATATAAACAAAATCGTTATTTATGGCAATTCCTCCAACAATAGAAGAATTTGTATTAAATGCCCATGACAAATAATTGTTAATGGTAGCACTTTCTCCACAAGTTGTATCAACTACCCATAAGATACCTGCATCATCACCAATATACAACATTCCATCATAAGCTGCCATAGCTGATGAAACATGGTTCACCTGAAAACCATCATCTTCATAAAGATAAAATGGATATCCGTAATCATCATGATTTATGTCTAGGTCAATGAAGTAAATATGTCCATCTTCAGTTACAGTATATAAATAATCATAAGTATAACCATCAATAATCAATAATTCACCAATTTCATCCATATAAAAACCATTAGGACCGTTTATTCCATCATCTGTAAATAAAACTCCACAAGATTCAGTAGTGTTCATCAAAATATAATAATAATGATTATTATAATCAATTGCAAAATTACCTACAGCCCCTACAATAGGGATTAATAAAAGTTGACCATTGCTTAAATCACCAATTAACAATCCTTCAACTGTGTTAACAAGGAAACAACCAGTATCAGTTATAATAGGTTGTGATAATAATGCTGGGGAACCATAAGGTATATTATTAATTTCTAAAATACTATGAGAATAAACATAATCTCCATTTTCATAAGTAACAACAGTAATCCAAGTATTATTATTCACACCATAACCATATTCACTAGCAATATAAATATTTCCATAAGCGTCCATTACTGGAGCATAAAGACTAGATCCTTGGTAAATATTATTATTGGTCAATGAAACACCAGTATCCAAATCAAGAATATATAATTTATCCCATGAACAAGGGGCATAAATTACATCATTATCAACAAGTAATTCATGGAAATACCCCCAATCACTAGTAACATTCCACACATAAGTACCATCAATATAATAACAATACAAAGTATGTCCAGCAGGAATTAAAATATAATTACCTTCAATAACAGGAGTACCACTTAAAGCATCCCCTAAATTAACTGTCCAATTAACATTACCTCTGTGAATGTCTTCAGGAATCTCTATATCCCCACTTGTACCATTAGTCTCATTTTCTTCTTCGGGTTCGGTATAATTTGAATAATCAGAAACTGTATTGTTATAATGGATTATATTTAATTTATTATTAGCCGCATAAACAGAACCTGTACCATTATTAGGACCATAAAATCTATTATTAATATAAGTTAAGTATGCAGCAGTATTACTGTTACCAGTATATGAATATGCAAGTGCATGACCTGAGTTACTATCTTTAGCAGTGTTATTAACAAATTCACAATTATCAACTGTTAAACTACCTGCACCTGCACCATAAATAGCACCACCTTTACCAAGAATAGCGCTATTATATTTAAAGATAGAATTTGTAATTGTGGCAGTACAACTGCTACTAGAAATAGCTCCACCATTAAGTTTAGGTGCAACATTATTTATAAATTCTGAATTACTAACAGTTAAAGTGCCGGAACTAATAACAATAGCTCCACCATTACCAGTGATTGCAGTATTATCTTCAAATTTAGAATTTTCAATTCTAACAATAGGTATACTGCCATAACTGCTTGCGCCAATTGCTCCACCGCCAGTGTTAGTTTGTGCATCATTGCCTGTGAAGTTGGAATCAATTATAGTTAAATAACTGTATGTGTATAATGCACCACCATTCCATCCAGCGTGATTATTTTTAAAACTAGAACGAACAATTGTAGTGTTTGCATTAGTGTGAGTGTGGATTGCACCAGCCCACCATTCTGCAGAATTGCCTTCAAAAGTAGAATCATAAACTTCTAATTGACCACAGTTATTAATAGCACCAGGTTCAACAGAAGCATAATTATTTTTAAAAATAGTATCTCTAACTACCATATTAACATTAGTTACACTATATTCATTATAATTACTTACAGTACCATAACTTGTTCTACATTTTTCAAAAGTACAATTTATAATATCACAATGACCTAAGTTTAAATGTACTACTGCTTGATGACTACCAGTTGCAGTTACGTTTTCAAAGGTACAATTGTCAAGGACATAATTCCCATTTCCACTAAATTTCATGAGAATATTTCCTCCACAATTTTGGAATCTAATATCTTTTAAAGTTATAGATAAACCATTTGCATTAGAGTAAATTGGAATATTGCTATAACTTACTGGATTACTTGAGCTACTACCCCCAATATAAGTATCAGCAGAACCAATAATGGTTACATCATGATTAATGACTATCTGATTTCCTGGAGTGATATTTGCTCCAAGATATACAGTGTCATAATTGTTATTGTTATATACTGCACTACCCAATTGAGACCAAGAATTAACAGTTGTTGTACCCCGTGAAGGCAGCACATCTTTTTCATCTAAACTAGAACCATCATCTAATGAATTATCCACATCATTAGTTGATAGATCTTCATTATCTTCCAAATCATCTACAGAAATTATATCATCTGCATCATTAGTTGATAAATCTCCGATATTATCAGTGTTTTCTGCAGAAACACATGTGATTCCTACAAGCAACATGATAAACACTATTGAAAAAAATATATGTTTTAACTTCATATTTTCCCCCAATATCTATTTATTATAAAATTTTTTTAACAAGGAAGTAAAAATACAGTTTTTTTACTAAATCCTTCCATAATTGAATAAATAATTTTTAATAAGGTATGTTTGAATTTATATTATCAAACATGATTTAAAAATTATCTATTGAATTATAGTTTATATAAAAAAATATATAAACTTTTCTTGATTAATAATTAAATAAGTGTGAAATACTATTTGTTTTTAAAAGTAATTTTATAATGGGGAGAAAACAAATGAATATCAAAAAATACTTTTTAATAATTATTATTTTATTAATATTTTTAAATTTAACTTGCATATATGCAACGGAAAATAATACGGAGGATTTAGCGACAAATAATGAAAATAATCTTGAAGACATTCTATGTCAAAACAATCAAAATTATGAAGATACGCTATCACAAAATGATGAAATAAACCAAACAAATCAAGAAATTTTAACATTAAATAAACAGGAAGATACTTTATCTGATTTTGAACCATATAACACAGAAATCACATTAATCATCAATGATACGGGTGATTCTGAAGTTAGTGGAAATATTACTGTAGATATCCATTTTTCATTTACAACACCTTGGCATGATGGTGAATTTCCAACATATGACTTTAATGTCTATGAAAACAACACGATAATAAAAAAAATAAATATTGGTGACCAAAATCTACCTGAAATACAGCCAAATGTTAAATACACTGCAGACATATTATTTAATTACACAATTCACTCCAATAGCTATTTAACAACATCATTGTTTGGAGTATACTCAAATACATTGAAATTTGAAAAAATTAAAAACACAATTATTACAAACTTAAACAACACTCAAATAAACATAGACAACACTTACACATCCAACAAGACATGGAATAATAGCGTAGAATCCTTACGAAAAGCAATAATGCTCGCGAAAAATAATGGAACAATAAATTTAAACAATATACTGTTAATACAAGACACTGATAAGACAATACCTATAAATAAAAACATGATAATCATTGGAAATGATGCTTCATTTTTACTCCAAAAAACACAAACATTACTCGAAATAACTCAAAACGCCCAAGTGACATTAATTAACTTAACATTCAACGGGAACAATAATTACATTATATCAAATAAAGGAAAATTACAACTGATAAATTGTACTTTTAAAGATAATAGTTTTGGTTTAATAAATAATGATGGCGAATTGGAAATTAATAATTGTAACATTCATGATATTAATCAATTTTACCAAACAAGAACTGTAAACAGTGATGGATTAATAACCAATAATGGAATCATAAAAATAACAAATACGATATTTAATAACAATAATCTTTTACCATTTAATTTCCCAATTGAATCAACAACATTAAAAGGGATTATTTACAATAACGGAGCATTAATAATTAATGATACGAATTTCACCAATATTAACTATAGATTAATCCATAATGATGGAGAAATCATATTAAAAAATATTTTATTTGATAATATAATTACTACAAGCACTTCATCATTATATGTAATATCCATTAACCAACAATTAAACCAGAATTATACTTACAAGGACTATAAGATTAAAAGTAATGTTAAAACAATTGATGGGGGAGTAATATACAACAATAAAAATCTCAATATCATCAATTCTCTATTCAATAACATCGTTGGGAGCAATGGAGGAGCAATATACAACACCAATAACCTAACAATTACAAACACCACATTCCATAGCACCACAGGAAATAACGGAGGAGCAATATACAACACCAATAACCTAACAATTACAAACACCACATTCCATAGCACCACAGGAAATAACGGAGGAGCAATATACAACACCAACCAGTTAACTATTGAAAACTCCTTATTCAACAATACACAATCAAAAAAATTATATAACGGTGGGTCCATATACAATAAAGGAGAATGCACAATAAATAATTCTATTATAACCGAATCAAAAATTACTATTAGTGGTTATGGTGGAGGAATATATAATGAAGGAATATTGGCTGTTAACAATACATTAATAAACAAATGCCATTCCACCGGAAGCAAATTTGATTCCGCATCAGGTATTGGAATATATAATAAAGGAATAATGGCAATTACAAATAGCCAAATTATAAATAATCATGCACCATCCCCAGAATATATTACAAAAGAGGTAGAGCAACCTGATGGGAGCATATTTATTTATATTACTAATATATATGCTGGAGTAATATCCAATAGTGAAACTGGAAAAGCAACAATAATCAAATCAATTATTAAAGACAATACTATTTCTCATGGTACAAATCAAAATTGGAACATGTATTATGGAACTATTAAAAATGATGGAGAAATGGAGATATCTGGTTGCATATTTGGTAATAACACTCTAAGTGACTGGAATCAAAATTCTGGAGGAGAAGGATCAATAAACTTATACAACACAGGAAAATTAACAGTAATTTACACATATTTACTTGACACTCAAACTTATAGTGGGAGTCTACACGATCCAATGAGTTTTTTATACAATAGTGGAATTACAAACTTAAACTATAATTTTTACTGTTTAAACCCGAATAGTATAATAAGGAATGCAAATCCAAATTATTATTTTATTCCTTCATTTAAAGATGACTATTGTCCAATTAAACTTAACCAAAATGTAAACATCACAATAACACTTGTATTAACTAATGGCCTTGACACAATTCAATTTAATGATTGGGACAAATTACCGGGTTCTGGATTAAACATGTCTATTTACATGAATTCTAAAACTGAAAAATTATTAGATGCATTATTGCAGAATAATATTACATTTAATTTTAATAACACAAATACAAAAGGAGAGTACACATTATTTGCCGATTTTGGAGGCTACACAACTAATACAATTGTTGACATTGGAAAAGAATTTGCAGATATGATTGTGGAGTACAATAATGTCACATACAATGACGGCAATAATGTTACATTTAAAATTAAGGTGACCGACAACAATACTCCCGTATCAGGAAATATAACCCTTACATTTAACAATCAAATATATCAAATCAGACTTAATAACGGAACATGCAATTTTACCATGCCTTCAGATTTAAAACCAAATAATTATACTGTTAAGATTGAATACAATGGTAATGAAGACTATTTTAAAATAAGAAATCACTACTATCAATTTACCATCCATAAAATACAGACCAATATTACTTTAGATGCGCCGGAAGTTAAAATAGGGCAAAATGGGGAATTAACTATAAAAATAAGTCCTTCAACAGCCAACATGAACGGAATATTATATGTTGATGGAAAAGCAAAAACAAGAGCAGATACTAATTCAATAAGGATAATTAACCTTAAAAACTATGTAGTTGGCGTTTACAACTTAACAGTCGTGTTTGATGATGACGAATACTATCTTGGCGGAACTGCAAGCACAATATTCATCGTGAGCAAATACGAAACCAACCTGACAGTCGAAAGCCATGACATCAAAGCAGGTGAAAACGAAACACTGAACATCACAATCAATCCCGGCAACGTCAGGGGAAACGCAGTTCTTCAAATAAACAACGAAACAAGAAACATATTCATCAACGACACCACAACACCAATCACATTGACCGACCTTGAAGAGGGAACATATCAGGTAACCGTATACTACCCCGGCGATGCCAAATATAGCGAATCAACTGCCGCAACCACTTTCAGCGTCTCAAGAATAACCTCACATTTAACAGTCGATTTGACACAGAACATCAACCTCACAGGCAGCATCAAAATACACACCAACCCACTGAACTGCACCGGCGAGGTTGCAATATATGTAAACAATGACGTGACCCTATTGAACCTGACCAACGGATCTGTAAAAACCCAAATCAAACTGAAAAGGGGAAGCAACTACATCTATGTCCACTACAACGGCGACAGGTATTATTCCATAAGCTCCTGGAACACCTCATTCACTATCGAGGGAATTCCTGTGCTCAGCCTGGAAACACAGAAACTGGAAACCGACAGGACCGGCTATGTCAGGATCAACCTTACAGACACCAACAACATCCCATATGAATACACAGACATTACAATCGAGTTCCAGAATACCACAACCGTCCTGAAGAGTGATGAAAATGGTACCGTTTACTATCCAGTCAAAGCAGGTGCGGGAACCTATAATATAACTGCATCCTATGGAAACGCTTCCATTACAAAGACACTTACGGTCAAGACACAGTCAATTTTAAACATTAACATTGAAAGCGTCAATGAGGCAGATGACGTGATGGTTTATGCTACACTCACAGATTCCGCAAACAACAAATTGACCGGGGATGTACTACTTGAGATTAACGGCAACTATTATAGAATCATCGTAAAAGACGGCGCAGGCTCAAGAAACCTTGGCCAGTTCAAGCAGGCCGCATACACCTATACAGCAGCATATCCGGGAAACGACATGCTATGGTCCACAAACCTTACCGGCAGCTTCAAAGTAAACAAGGACAGCTACAAGATCACAGGAAACAAAAACATCATCCAGTACTACGGCGCAACAAAAACATATAAGATAAGACTCACCAACAACAACCAGCCGGTAAAAAATGAGATAATCACAATAAAAATAAACAAGAACACCGTAAAAATAAAAACCGACAATCAAGGCTATGCTTCACTCAAGCTAAACCTCAAGGCAGGAAAATACACAATCACCGCCACATACAAGAGCGCCAAAGCCTCCAATAAAATCACAATAAAACCTACACTGATAACCAAGAACAAGAAAATCAAAAAGGGAAAGACACTGACCTACACAGCAAAGCTTTTAAACAAAAAAGGCAAACCACTAAAAAACAAAAAGGTAACATTCAAGATAAAAAACAGGAAATACACCGCAAAAACCAACAAGAAGGGAATCGCAAAAATCAAGGTCAAAAACCTCAAAAAGGGAAAACACAAAATCCTAACCACATACAAAAAGCAGAAAAACACAAACACTGTAACCGTTAAGTAAAAACAAAACCTAACCGTCACCACATTCCATTTTTTAAATATGGTTATGCTAAATAAAAGCAATTTTTAATTTTAAATCTTACTGCCCGGATAAGTTACTGATATTCAACACATATGCAAAAGATTAATTAGGAATATCAAAAATAAATCTAATATGAAAAAAGTTTCAAAGATCACGTAAGTATCAGATAATTCAAGAGCTACTAATTATATATAATTTAAAAACGAAATAATTAATTAACTAATAAAATTATTGGAGAGGACAAGATATGAAAGGAGATGTTTATTACGGAAAAGGTATTAGGGAATTGAAAGACAGCCATCCTGACTTATTTGAATTGGTATCCAGCATCAACGAGACTGTATGGGACGGCAAGGTTTTAGATTACAAGACCCAAAAATTAATAGCTATTGGTATCACCGCATCCCGTGCAGACCCAAGAGCAACCAAAAAACAAATCAGAAGTGCTATTGAAGTTCTCGGCATCACCAAAGAGGAAATTGTCGATGTCTTGAGAGTTGTCCTGTTAACTTCAGGTATGCCTGCGTTTTCCAAATCACTTCAAATCTTAAACAGTGTTGTTGAAGCTATTGAAGAGGAAAGGGAAGACAAGGCTTAAGTCTCAATATTTAAGTGTTGTCATAACAATGGATGCTCAGCATTCCATTGGAATTTCTTTTTTTTTAAAATAACGATTTAATTAGTCCTATAATCACCAGAACTATAACGGCGACTATCGCAAGCTTTACTATGGACAGTACCTCATTGGCTATTCCTTTTCCAAATGATTTAAGTTCTTTTTTGGAACTTTTCTTTGAAAATTTCTCTGCCTGCTCCTCCAGTCCCAATTCCTTTAGGGTCTCTTTAATCAATATTTTGGAAAGTCCGGTGGCCGGCGGATTATTGAGATCATTCATGGTTGCACACATTACAGTAGCACCATCCTTGTTCTCATCTGGAATGAAAGATACTCGCATCACCCTTTTAAGCACTTTGCTGAAATGGATGGTTTTAATGATGAGTAACTTTTCCTCCCTGACTAGTGTTCCTTGAAAATGACTATTTTTTTCAGCCACCCTTTCCACTGCATTCATTATTTCTTCAATCGGAAGGTCAATGTGTTCTATTTCGCTATCTGAGGAGCGATACCCTTTTGCATATGTGAAATCATCACCGTTCATATTAAATGCACCTTTTCATTATATTTAATTGTATTTTTGCTTTTAAAGCATTAATATATTGTGTTAAATTGAGTTTACATCGCTCTTGCGTATTTTGGGTGCGGACAGTTCTTTTTAACCTAATGTCTGGCGAATCATCATAATGATATAGAATGCAGTTAAGCAAATCATTCCATAATTTAGGAACATTGTTCTAAAGGGATTTTTAAGCGCAATCTCGGTTTTTTGCCCATTGAATCTGGCCTTTTCCAATTTGGTAAGTCCGTATATTCCAATAATCAGGAATAAAAGTAAAATCATGATATAAGTTATCAAAATCGCAAAATCAAGGGAATTAAAAACTGACATCAGGTTATTAACTGAATTTGCGACAAAGAGGCTCACCACAGATCCCATAAGATTGATGATGCTGTGGAGTATTATGGTGTAGATTATCCTTCCGGTTTTTATGTATACATATGCGAAAAACCCTCCCATAAGCAGCGCATAGAAGAACTGGTTCAGGTTTCCATGAAAGAGTGCAAAAATCACTGCCGAAAGGATTATGGATACCTTTGCCCCGTATTTTATGGTCCTGTCGATTAGAAGTTTTCTGAAGAGTATCTCTTCAAATATTGGGGCCAATAAGCTTATTATTATGAGATTGAACCAAATGTCGGCACTGTTGATTAGCTCTTGGACAGGATTTGTGATGTCGCTTTGCATTGTTGAACTGAGCAATGATGTTATGGCCAGTCCAATGAGATTTCCAATCCACATCAACGTTATGGTAATTCCCAGGTAAAGTATGAAAGTCTTGATGCCGATTCCTGTTTTTTCGAGTTTTGTGCTGCTGATTTTTTTCATTAGCCAGTAAAAGATTGGAAACGGCAGGATATAATTGCAGATTGTGGATACTATGCTGATTATGTTAATGTCAGTTAGATATTGGGGATTTGTCAAATTAATGATGTTTAAAATAATTATTTGAAATATCAGTGTAATGATTCCCAATATCAGATAGTTAAATCCTATTTTTGAGAAAAACTTTTTATGGATATCCATTTTTCCACCAATTTAAGATTGTTGTTTGTTGGTTATATTTATTTGTGCATTGTAGTTTAGGTAATCCTAAACTTTAAATATTAGGCACACCTAAATAATAATAGCTGAGCATTTATTTTTATTAAAGATTAGGAGAGTAGAAAAACATGTCATACAAGAAAGTTTTAGACAAATGCGTAGAACACAAACATGCACTAATTTTTGCAGCAGGAATAGCAACAGCTATAGCAGGAAAAAAAATATTGGAATCACAAACATTTAAAGATACCGCCACAAGAGGAATGGCTTCCGTAATGAGCGTTAGAAAAGACGCTGAAGAATGTTTCCAAGACATGAAAGAAAATGCAGAAGACATTGTAGAAGATGCTCACAGAAAAGACAAAAAAGAAATCTACGTAGAAGCTAAAGAATAATTTTATTTTTAAGGTTGAATAATGAAATACAAGGTAATGTATGATAACGGACCCCGTTTAAGAGTTCGTTCCGGCCAATGGGCCTTCAATGAAAGGGAAGGCTATGGTCTCGCCTCATTACTTCTGGACCAGGGTTTCATCAACGAGGTCTACACTTCCCACAGAAACGGAAGCATCCTGATATACTATGAAGAGGGCATCGAAAACAAGAGGAAAATTTTCGATATCCTTGATGGCATCACACTGGACGACTTATTTGAAGCCGAACCGGTGCAAACCCAGACTTCAAAGGAAATCAGCGAGAATTTCTATATGAAGATATCCAAAATGATTCTCAACAGGATTGGATATAGATTGTTCCTGCCGATGCCAGTCAGGAACGCATTGACAGTTTATCATGCCATGAAATATGTGTGGCATGGACTTGATAGCCTTACACGTTTCAATGTGGATGTCGCTTTGCTTGATGGAGCGGCAGTTGCCGGAGCATTGCTGCACAAGCAATACAAGCCGGCAAGTTCAATGATGTTCTTGTTGTCAATCTCCGATGCATTAGAGGACTACACAATACAGAAGGCCAAATCCACATTAAAGGACAGTCTGGCATTAAACATTGACACAGTATGGGTAGTAGGAGAAGACGGCGAGGAGAAACAGTGTCCTGCTGTCGACATCGAGAGGGGAGATAAAATCAAGATCCATATGGGTGATGTGATACCTGTTGATGGTAAAGTAATAGAAGGCGACGGAATGGTTAATGAGGCCTCAATGACAGGCGAACCGTTGGCCGTTCACAAGATGCCGGGAAAAACAGTTCATGCGGGAACCGTTATTGAAGAGGGCAACCTGATTGTTGAAGTATATTCAATGAACAAGGAAACAAGACTCAATAAGATCATCGACTTGATTGAAAACTCAGAGGAACTAAAGGCCGATACCCAAAGCAAGGCTGAAAAATTGGCCGATTCGATTGTTCCGTACAGCTTTATTGCAACAGCATTAACCTATCTTATTACAAGAAATCCGACAAAGGCGTTGTCCGTCTTGATGGTTGATTTTTCATGCGCGATAAAATTGACAACACCTTTGTCCATCATTTCTGCAATGCGCGAGGCATCAGACAACAGGATGATGATTAAGGGCGGAAAGTTCCTTGAAAGCTATGCCAATGCCGACACAATCGTGTTTGACAAGACAGGAACATTGACAAACGCAACCCCAAAGGTTGTTGACGTGATTCCGATGTCAAAAAGATACGGTCGTGACGACATTTTAAGAATGGCGGCATGCATTGAGGAGCACTTTGCCCACAGTATCGCAACTGCCATCGTAAGGCAAGCCCAAGCTGAAGGCCTTAAGCATGAAGAGGACCACAGTGAGGTTCAATACATTGTGGCACACGGAATTGCAACTGAATATGAAGGCAAGCGTGCTGTAATAGGATCCAAGCACTTCCTGTTTGATGATGAGAAAGTCAAGCTGACCAAGACTCAGGAGAAGAAAATCAAAAAAGAAGCAAAAGAGCATTCTGTTGTTTATCTGGCCATTGATGGAAAACTTGAAGGCTTGATATGCATTGATGATCCGGTAAGACCTGAAGCGAAACATGTCATTGAGGAGCTTAAGGGATTGGGCATTGAAAATGTCATAATGCTTACAGGTGACAGTGAAAGTGGTGCCAAAGCGGGAGCCAAGGCATTAGGCATCACTGAATACAGGTCACAGGTACTTCCTGAAGATAAATCCAGAATTGTCGAAGAGCTGAAAGCTGAAGGCAAGACCGTAATAATGGTTGGGGAGGGTATTAACGATTCACCGGCCCTTGCTGCGGCAGATGTGTCCGTTTCAATGAAGCATTCATCAGATATCGCTCGTGAAGTTGCCGACATATCCCTGTTGTCCGATGACTTGTATGATCTTGTAACCCTGAGGAAATTAAGTGTGGGAATGCTTGATAAAATCAACAGTAACTATCGCAATATCGTTGCGGTGAACGGTTCACTATTGGTTTTAGGCGTACTGGGCGTTATTCCTCCATCAACTTCATCAATGATACACAATCTCTCAACAATGATATTTGGTGTGATGAGTACAAAATCCGTATTAAAAAATTACGATATTGAAGCAAAAGCCATTGAAGTGGCCGACGCTTCATAATTTTTTTCTTTTTTATTTGATTTTTTTTAAAGTTTTTATATCATTAAAACCTAATTATATATGTATAAAAAAATTTTTAAGTTAGTGATTTAATGTTAGAAAATTATAGAAATAAGTTTATTCCATTAATTTTACCGATCTGCATAATCATTTTTTGGTATTTGATTACTGAAGGATTAGGTTTAGTCAATCCTTATATCTTGCCAGGTCCAATAACAGTTTGTCAATCTGCTTGGGAGTTAATATTAAATGGAAAACTTCTTGCGAATACATTAGATACTTTATATAAGGTATTCGGCGGTTTGATTTTAGCGTCTGTTGTTGCAATTCCATTGGGAATTCTTCTTGGAAGCTATAAGACATTGGAGGACATTGCCACCTTGGTAATCAGTATCCTAAGGCCGATACCTCCGGTTGCATGGATTCCATTTTCCATCCTATGGTTCGGAATTGGTATGGTTCCTGCAGTATTCATTATTTTTATGGGTTGTGTATTCCCAATTTTAGTTTATACAATTGATGGAGTTAAAAGAACTGATAAGGTTTTAATTGAATCAGCTCAAACCCTTGGTGCAAGCGATTGGAATGTTTTGAAAAGGGTAATCCTTCCTTCCACCCTTCCATACATTGTATCAGGTCTGAAGGTTGGAATAGGTATTGCCTTGATGTGTACCATTTCCGCCGAAATGGTTGGTTCAAGCAGTGGTTTAGGTTATATGATTTTAACAGCAACTAGTTTATTCGATCCGGGTACAACAGTTGTTGGTATGTTAGACATCGGGTTAATTGGTATCATCTTCGATTATGTATTTACCAAGGCTCAAGATAAGATATTCTGGTAGGTGTTATTGTGCCAATTGAAGTTAAAAATATTAATAAATCATTTATAAGTAAAAAGAATGACCAATTATCAGTTTTAAAAGACATCAATCTAAACATTGATGACGGCGAGCTGGTTTGTCTTTTAGGTCCGTCAGGATGTGGGAAAACAACTCTCCTGAGATTGATAGCCGGTCTTGACCAGCCTACCTCCGGTGAGATTATCGCCAATGGCGAAAAGGTTGTTGAGCCATCCGGTGACAGGGCTGTTATCTTCCAGCAATATTCACTCTTCCCTTGGTTGACAGTTCTTCAGAATGTTACCTTCGGTCTGGAGATGACAAACAAGGGTTCCAAAGAGGAAAACATTGAAACCGCTGAGAGATATTTAACAAGAGTTGGTTTAATTGACTTTAAGGATAGCTATCCTCATGAACTTTCAGGTGGTATGAAGCAAAGGGTTGCAATTATTAGATCCCTGTTAAATCATTCACCAATCTTGCTGATGGATGAGCCATTTTCTGCATTGGATATGCAAAATAGACACAAGCTTCAGGAACAGCTCATTGGGGTTTGGAAAAGATTTGAAAACACAATAGTTTTCGTAACCCACGATGTCGATGAGGCGGTTTATCTTGCCGATAAGATAGTTATAATGGACAAGAATCCGGGCAGAATAAATAAAATCATTGAAGTTGACATTGAAAGGCCAAGAAAAAGGGATTCAAAAGAGTTCATAGCACTTCAAGAGTCAATCGTTGAAAATTTAGATATGGTCGAATAGTTGAATCTTAGCTATTAACGTACCATAATTTCCATTTTTTATTCCTTCATACACATAATCCAGTGCCTTTAGGATTGAAGTGTGAAGGTCATTGTTTTTTGCTAGAAATGCGGTTATCGCTGCAGATAAGTTACATCCGGTGCCGTGAAGGTTGTCGGTTTCAATCAGTTCCTGTTTTACGATTGAGATTTCACCATCGATGTTGATTGTGTTGATTCCATCCAGATGTCCTCCGGTGATGATGCTGTTGCATTTAATCATTTTGGAAGCTTCAATTGCATCTTCCTTGGTGTTAATTTTAAAATCAGCTAATTTTTCGGCTTCAGAAACATTTGGTGTTGTTAAAACGCTAAGGGGAATCAGATATTTGTTGAATGCCTTGGCAATATCCTCTCTTGTCAGGTCTCCGCCGGATGTGGCGACCATGACCGGATCAACAACAGCCTTAAGGTCATATTCCCTAATCTTTTTTGACACCAGCTTGATGATTTCGGGTGAATAGAGCATTCCTGTTTTGATGAACTCGACATCATAGGAATCCATTACGGAGTCAATCTGTTCCTCAATAAACTCCTCTGGAACTGGCATGGTTGAGAAAAACTTGTATGGGTTTTGTGCTGTAAGTGCAGTCACAATTCCGCATCCATAAACACCAATGGCTTGAAAAGCCTTGATGTCGGTTAGAACACCTGCGCCTCCTGAAGGGTCAACGCCTGCAATGCTCATCACAATCATCTAATCATCTCGGGTAACTTTTAATCTTTCAATTCCGCGATGGGACTCCACATTGACCTTAAGCTCTTTTAGGTATTGTCTGGTGTGGGTCTTTTTGCCGTGAATCATGATTTCGCCCAAATCCTCGGCGGTGTTGACATCCAATGCCATGAAAAAGGAATCATGAACCTGTGGGTTCAGGTTCTTCTTCTCGGCGACTTTGAGATGTTCCTCATAACTGAATCCTTCAAATCTTGTACGAATAGCCATAGGTTTCATTATAATCATGTTGGTTCCTCCTCCTTTGGATGGAACAATAATGAAATCCAGATTTTTGGAAGCGTCAATCAACATTTGAACGTTGGTTTTTCCAATCAAAGGAATGTCTGAAGGAACAATAATGATTCTTTTGGTTTTTCCTTTGCATAGCTTCATTGCCTGGGTTAATGCCTTATTCAAGTTGGAGTTTTCATTTTCCAGGATTGTATTGACGTTTAGACTTTCAGCATAGCTCAGCACATCCTCGTCACGGCTGATTACGAATATCTTGTCCACATATTTTTTCAGGGTGTCTGTAACGTCCTGAAGCATCACCTTCAAGAGTTTTTCCCTTTCCTTTTCGGACAGGAATGGGGAAAGTCTGGTTTTTGCGTTTTTGAATGTTGTTACCGGAATTATCGCATAAATGTTATCCATGATATCACTAATAGGTTTTGGCAATCAGTGCCATGTATTGGGCATCATTGTCGCTGGCTATGCATTTACCTTCGGATATTTCCTCCTGAATTCCTAAAATGTCATAGCCGGTTTTTTCCTCGATTTCTTTTCCGATTGCTTCATCTCCACACCATCTGAAGCTGACTACATTGCCCGCTTCAACGAGTTGTGCGATTTCATCTATATTGTCGGTGAATTTTACATGCTCGTCCTGGAATGTCCATGATTGGTTGGATAGGTTTTCAGAGGATTTGTTCAACAATTTGATTACGTTGTCTGCTAAATCATCATCAAGTGCAAGCTCGATTTTTTCCTCTTCATCCCTTCTCATTGCTATGGTAATGTTGTTTTCCAGATCTCTTGGTCCAAGCTCAAGTTTGATAGGGGTTCCTTTTAGCTCCCAGTCATTGAATTTCTTACCAGGTCTGATGTCCCTGTCATCAAGGTTAACCCTCAGTCCTTTAGCCTCAAGTTGCTCCTTGATTTCTGCACATTTTGCAAGGACTTCCTCTTTTCCTTTCTTGAACAGGATTGGAATTATGGTTACTTGGTTCGGTGATACTTTTGGTGGTAAGCGTAATCCCTTGTCGTCTCCATGCATTCCAATTACAGAAGCGATTACCCTATCGGATACTCCTGCACAGGTTTGGTAAACAAGCTTATGTTCTCCGTCCTTGTCTTCAAAGGTAATGTCAAAGGTTTTTGCAAAGGTCTGTCCTAAATTGTGGATTGTTCCAATCTGCAGGGTTTTTCCGTTTGGCATTATCACATCAAATGCCATTGTGTAGTCCGCACCTGGGAACTTGTCCCATTCAGGCCTTTTGGAAATAAGGTAAGCAAGGCCCAAATCATCGAAGAATTCCTTATACATTGCAATGAAGTCCTGTACCTGTTCGTCGGATTCCTCTTTTGTGGCGTGAGCGGTATGTGCTTCCTTGAAAGTGGTGATTTCCCTTACTCTAATTAAAGGTCTAGTGTGTTTTGTCTCATATCTGAATGTGTTTACAATCTGATACATCTTGATTGGCAAGTCTATATGAGTCCTGATCCATAATGAATACATAGGATAGATTGCGGTTTCACTGGTTGGCCTTAAGGCCAGCTGTTCGTTCAATTCTCTTTGCCCACCTTTTGTTACCCAGTATACCTCATCTTCAAATCCCTTAACATGTATTCCTTCCTTTGCAAGTTCAGTTTCAGGAACGAGCATTGGGAAGAGTACCTCATCATGGTCCTTGTCCAACAAGTTCTTTATAATGTTCATTGAGTGTTTTCTTATCTGAAAACCGTATGGCCTCCAAACTGCCATTCCCTTAATAGGATATCTTGAATCAGTTATGTCGGCCTGTTCTAAAATGTCATGAAACCATTCATCAAAATTTTCCACCATATCACCTAAGTTTAATTTTATAATATTAAATTATTTGTTGCTAATTACTATTAAATTTAATCAAAAGAAAGTTATTTATAATTATTTTATACATATATATTAATGTATAATTAATTTTAGGAGATATTATGAGTAATAGGAAAATACAAATGCCTCGTGAAGTTTACATTGATCCAGGTATTATCAAAGACACTGGAGAGATTTGCAAGTCACTGCATTTAGATAAAAAGATTTTAATAGTTACCGGCCAACATACATATGATGTAGGCGCAAAACCTGTAATAGAAAGCCTTGAAAAGGACAATATAGAATATGATGTAATCAAAGTCAGCAATGCATCCGCCGAATCAATCTCTGAAGTTGAAGAATTGATTACACCAGACACCACTGTGATTGGTGTTGGTGGAGGAAGGGTCATTGACGTGGCAAAGCTATCTTCATTCAACAGGGGAGTCTATTTCGTATCCATGCCGACAACCGCTTCACATGACGGTATTGTATCTCCTATGGCATCAATTAAAAATCCTAATACTTCAATATCCGTTACCGCCCACTCACCGATAGCGGTCATAGCCGACTCCGAAGTTCTTGCGCAATCCCCATTCAGATTGCTTGCTGCGGGTTGTGCTGATTTGATTGCAAATTTCACTGCAATCAAGGATTGGGAACTGGCTCACAGGCTAAAGAACGAGTCATTCAGCGAGTCAGCAGCGGCACTGTCTATAATGTCAGCCCATCTGATTACTGATAATATTGCAAACATCAAGCCTAATCTTGAGCCAAGTGCCCGCATTGTCATGAAATCCCTGTTCAGTGGAGGAATGGCAATCAGCATAGCAGGCTCTTCACGTCCTGCAAGCGGATCTGAGCATCTCTTCTCACATGCCCTTGACAAGATATTAGATAAGCCTGCACTGCATGGAGAGCAATGTGGTTTAGGTACAATAATGATGATGTACCTGCATGGTGGGGACTGGAAAGCAATAAGGGATGCCCTTAAAGCCGTTCAGGCTCCAACAACTGCAAAAGAGATAGGTATTGCTGATGAGGACATTATTGAAGCGTTGATGATGGCTCATGAAATCAGGCCTGAAAGATACACAATACTTGGAGACAATGGAATTTCAAAAGAGGCAGCATATGAATTGGCCTATAAGACAGAGGTGATTTAAATGATTACTCTAATCGGTAAGGACTTGGCAAAAGAAGGCCAGGAATTCATTTTCTTGGGACCGGCTAACGAGTGTGAAAACTGCAGGTTCAAATCATCATGTGTCGGAAATTTGGAATTGAACAGGAAATATGTTGTCGTTGATGTTAAGGAAAACGAGCAGAAATGCCCAGTGCATGCAGAAGGTATTGTAATCCCTGTTGAAGTCGAAAGAGCATCAATAGATTTATTGACAACCTCAAAAAGTATTTTTGAGGGGTCAACATTCACATATAACGCTCCGGATTGTGATGAAAACTGTGATTTTCATGACTTATGTTTCCCTGACGGTTTGGCTGAAAACGACAAGTGCATCGTTTTAGAAAATCTTGGAAAACATAAGCAGGAATGTAAAAAAGGTTATAAACTTAATAAACTCACTTTAGGATTCGTGATATAAATGAAAGATACTAGTAGCAATAGTTCTGCTAAAAAGAATGCTGGATACAAGGCTGCCGAATATGTAGAAGACGGAATGGTTTTAGGACTTGGAACAGGTTCAACCACACATTTCTTCATTGAAAAGGTAGGTATGAGAATCAAGGAAGAGGGAATCAACGTAATGGGCATTCCAACATCCTTCCAGTCATTGTTGATAGCAAAACAATGGAACATACCGATAACCACCTTGGAAGAGCACGACATTGACCTTTCAGTGGACGGTGCCGATGAAGTGGACTCAGACTTCAATTTAATCAAGGGCGGCGGAGCGGCCCACACCAAGGAAAAGATTGTTGACTATGCAGCAGATAAGTTCATTGTCATTGTGGATGAATCCAAAGTCGTTGACGAGTTAGGAAACTTCCCTGTACCTGTTGAAGTGCTTCCGGACGCATCAAGAATGGTTATAAAGGAACTGGAAGACATGGGTGCAAGTTGCGAGATAAGGATGGCCCAAAGAAAGGACGGTCCTGTAATAACCGATAACGGCAACTTCGTAATCGACGCCAAATTCGACAAGATCGAATCACCGGCACACTTGGAAATCGACTTGAATGCGATTCCGGGCGTTGTTGAAAACGGTATCTTTTCTCAAATGGTCGATAAGGTAATCATCGGAACCGATGACGGCACAAAAGAGTTGTAGTGATAGAATGCCTATGTTCGATATTCCTGATTTGAAGGACCTGACTTATAAGATAGCCATTGTTTTCGGCGTCATAATTGTTATCTATGGAGTATTGTGGTTGCTTGTTAACTTGGGAGTGATTCCAGCATTGATTGCAGCGGTATTTCCGCAAATAGTGTTGATAATCATTGGATTATTCATTATTTACACTGCAATTGACCGCAGAAACAAATATTACTGATTATTTTTTAAAAAAGAGATTTTTAATCTCTTGATTATTATTTTTTTTTTTACTATGATTGCTCAAAAATCCTTCAATTTAAATACAAACAGAAATTTTGAAATAATTGATATCACATCTAAAGTCAATGAACTGATTGATGTTGACCAGGGAATCGTTTCCATCTTTTCAAGGCATTCCACCTCTGCTATTGTCGTCAATGAGAATGAGAGGGGCCTTTTGAATGATTTGGAGTTCATGTTGGACAATCTGGTTTCTGACAACTTTTCCTATGAGCATGACAGGATAGACGACAATGCCCGCTCACATCTGAAGTCACTCCTGCTTTCATCAAGCGAATGTCTGCCAATCAGGAACAATCGATTGGATTTGGGCACTTGGCAGTCAGTATTCTTCATTGAACTTGACGGGCCAAGGCATAACAGAACAATAAGTTTAACTATAATAGGAGAGTAATATATTACTAAGATGTGAATAAGGAAGTATATTATTATGGATGATGAGACACTTAAAGTATATGGATATGTAATCAGCTCCTCTTACCGTGAGAGGTCTGTAAAATCATTAAACGAATCCAATAAAATTCCAACCGATCTGGCTGAGGACATTGGCGTTCGAGCGAATCACATTTCAAAAGTGCTGAAGGAACTTAAGGAATGCGGTGTTGCAGAGTGCATCAATGAGGAAAAACGCAAAAACAGAATCTATAAACTAACACCAAAAGGCGAAGATATAGCCAAGCTTATAGATTAACCAATTCAAAAAACTAACTTTATGGCAAAGAGGGTATTTAATTGAAAAAATGGACAATAATTTTAATAGTTTTAATTATATTATTGTTAATTTTCATACTTGTTTTTAATAATTATGATGCTTCACCAAGCATCAGCAATTACTCTCAGATTGAAATCCAAATGAGAAAATTATGGTATTAGAAAAAGAATTTATTTGTTAATAAATTCGATTTCAAATCCTATTACAGGATATTCCAAAGTAAAATTAGTGATTACTTCAGGTGAGATTTCTCCGAAGAATCCTTTGACATAACCTTTTTCAGAAACGCCTTCCACATCAGCAACCCTGCCCTCAATGAAAGTCTTGTTTTCACTGTCACTGATTTCCATGGTGTAACCAAGGTTTGACAGGACACTTGTCATCACAGACTTGATTTCAGTGAAGTTTGCTGTGGAATGACAAATCAATGCAGCTAACTTTTTAGATGAAACGGTCTTGTTTTCCTTTGAATCGTCAAGGTATAAAACGTCACCGATTTCAAATATTTTCTGAGGCAAGTCCTCATGCTTGTTGTCCTCTAAAAACTCCATAAGGCTATTGATTAAGCTGGTCCTAATCATTGTTCTGTCAATGGTAATAGGCCTTGCAACCTGAACGTGAGGCTTTTCTTCCTGATTCATCTTTTCATAATGAGCTTCCTCACTTGTAAGCATCAGGCTCATTATTTCCTGGAATCCTAAACCTACCATCGCTTCACGAATAATGGATTCGGATCTGAACCAGTCATTTTCATAAGCGACAGTATTGATTTCAGGCAATTTGGCCTCAACGGAATTGATGTGGTATTGGACCGCAATGTTTTCAACGATATCCACTTCATGCAGGATATCAACACGGTAAGCAGGAATAATAGCTTTGACTTCATTGTCGTTTAAGACTTCAGCATCAAAACGGGCCTTTTCAAGCAATCCCTTGATGTCCTCTGCATTCAAGTCAGTTCCGCCAATCAATTCGTTTGCGGTATCAACATGAACATTCATTTCCTGTAGAGTCAAGTCCGGACTGACAATGGTCTTGTCCTCATATTTGACTTCCATGCTTTTGATTTGACCTCCAACTTCAGCAAATGATGAACATATGATGTTCAATGCCTGGTTAACGGCCCTTTCATCGGTACCGGTAACGTCAACGATGATGTTGTGAGTGTCCTCCTTGATTTTGGTCAATTCACCGTTAATGATCGGTGGCATGGACAATACCTGATCATCCTTATCGAGAATCAATGGATATTTGTCAAATGAGTCAATTAAATGAGCATAGGCTTTTCCCTTGTCATGTTCGGTCAAGATTTCATCAGGAGTCATTTCGGAGTCTTTTTCTAAAGGAACAAAAGCGTTGGCATCTTTTGGAGTTGCAATATACTTGAATGGAGCATTTACAACATCCGCATTGTGAATACCGATTGCCACTTTTTTCCTGTCCCTTCCAATTACCCAGTGAAGGTTTTCCTGGAAGTCCATGATGTATTTTAGCTTGTCGCCAGTGAAGTCAACATTGTCGATTTTTGCAAAGGCAATGTATGGTCTGATTTCAGCCACTTCCGCATCAACAACAACCTCCTCGTTTGATGGGGTTATTGGGTAATTAGGCAAGCCTGTTTCAAGACCTAGGAAACCTTTAAATGATCTGGCCACTCCTTCAACGGATAGGTTGTCCGGACGGTTTGGGAAGAATTCAACTTTGATTTCTTCATCATCATAGTCCTCAATATCGCTAGACATCATTGGCAGAGTGTCTATTAGTTCATCTTTTTCCATATCTATTCCTAAATCTTTTAAATCAGTATATTTGAATGTTATAACTGGCATTATTAGACTCCTTTTTTATAATCCATAAATTAACATGAAAAATAGAGATTCAATCACAAAATGAAGAGCTCTATGTTCTAGCACACCCATATCACGTATGAAAATTGTGTGGGTTATATCTATTACAAAATGAATTAGGGCTGCTTGAATTCCAATAATCGGGTTTAGGAAGACAATTGAAACCACTATAAAATGGAATCCGGCTTCCATACTCTCATGAGCTAACCATGTCTGCCATGCTGAATGGGTGGATTGCTGAATCAGACCACCTAGAATAATGTAGAAATTATTAAAGACCTTCCACATTAATGTAGTGTGCAATACATCGCTTATAGCTAGCATGATAGCAACATAAAACCAAATTAATTCCATTTTTTTACACAGTCCTATAGTTTGATAATATTAATAATTTGATGTTATTATATAATATAGTTAACTATTATTGCAACGGGTACTTAATATTTTTAAACTATAAGATACATATTTAAAAATATTATTGTTACTTAATTATTTTAGGAGAAGATATATGTCAAATAAAGAAATTCCTAAAGACTATGACTTTAAAAAAGAAAAAGAATGGGAGCAAAAATGGGAAGATGAAAACATCTACAAATACATTGGAGATGGATCTCGTCCTAGATACATTATTGACACTCCCCCACCATACCCAACAGGTGCAATTCACTTAGGCCACGTCCTGAATTGGGTTTACATTGATATGAATGCAAGATACAGAAGACAAAAAGGATTTGACGTCTTGTTCCCACAAGGATGGGACTGTCACGGTCTTCCAACTGAAGTTAAAGTTGAAGAGACTCACGGAATCAAGAAAAACGATGTTTCAAGAGCACAATTCAGAGAATACTGTATTGATTTGACCACCAAAAACATTGCAAGCATGAAAAAGGACATGAAGGCAATGGGTTACTCACAGGATTGGACTCGCGAATTCGTCACAATGAATCCTGAGTACATGAGAAGAACCCAATACTCCTTTTTGAAAATGTATGAAGACGGATTGATCTATCAAGGAAAACACCCTGTAAACTGGTGTCCTCGTTGTCAAACCGCTATCGCTTTTGCAGAAGTTGAATATTCCGATAACACTACATTCTTAAACTATGTTAACTTCCCTCCTGCCGTTGAGGATTCATATGATGATATCGCATCATCACAGGAATCAGGCAAACAGGCTGACCCTAAAGAGGAAGGCATTTTAATCGCAACTACCCGTCCTGAATTGATGTCTGCTTGTGTGGCCGTTGTTATTCACCCGGAGGATGAAAGATACACTCACCTTTTAGGCAAATATGTGGAAGTTCCATTGTCACACCAAAAAGTTAAAATCATTGCAGATGAGGAAGTAGATCCTGAATTCGGTACAGGTGCGGTAATGATTTGTACATTTGGGGACAAGACTGACGTAAGTTGGGTTCAAAAATATGACCTTGAAGTCATTGACGTCATGGATGATGACGGCACATTGACCTCAGCCGCCGGAAGATATGAGGGAATGGACCTGCAATCCTGTAAAAAACAGACCATTGAAGACTTGGACGCTGAAGGATACCTCTTGAAAAAGGAAGAGGTTGACCAAAACGTGGGCCAATGCTGGAGATGCAAAACCCCTGTCGAAATCCTTCTTAAGGAACAATGGTTCGTAGCCGTAAGGGACTTGATTGAAAAGACTAAGGTGGCAGCGGATGAAATGAAATGGGTGCCTGAACACATGAAATCCCGTATGGTAAACTGGGCAGATTCCATGGAATGGGACTGGTGTATATCAAGGCAAAGAATATTTGCGACCCCAATTCCTGTATGGTACTGTAAAGATTGTGGAAAAGTCATTTTACCAGATGTTGAAGACTTGCCAATTGATCCAACTGTAGACAAGCCAAAACATGCATGTGAATGCGGCTGTGAAGAGTTCATACCTGAAGTGGACGTACTGGACACATGGATGGATTCATCAATTTCCCCGCTATCCATTGCAGGATGGCCTGATGAAGATTACGTAAATCATTTCCCATCAAACATCCGTCCGCAAGGACATGATATCATCCGTACATGGGCATTTTACACAACTTTACGCTGTATAGCCTTGACCGGTCAAAAGCCGTTTGACGACATTGTAATCAACGGTATGGTATTCGGTGAAGACGGAAACAAGATGAGTAAGTCAAGACCTGAATTTGTTGTCGGCCCTGAAGAGGTAATTGAAAAATACGGAGCAGACCCGTTAAGAACATGGGCAGCAAACAGCGTGCCGGGATCCGATGTAATATTTGACTGGAAAGACATCAAGCATGGATACAGGTTCCTTAGAAAATTCTGGAACGCTTTCAGATTCATCAGCATGCAAATCTTTGATGAGGAAGTCACATATGATGAGGTTAAAGACAATTTAGGACCATTGGACTTATGGATATTGTCAAAACTCAATAATCTCAACAAGACTGTTGACAAGGCTTTCGACGAATACAACTTTGCACAGACAATCACCCCAATCGAAAGATTCTTCTGGCATGATTTCTGTGACGAATACATCGAAGCTGTAAAATACAGATTATACACTGATGTTTCAGACGAGTCTAGAAAAGCAGCAAAATACACTTTAAGAACCGTTGTGGAAACATCCCTTAAATTGATGGCTCCTATTGCACCGTTCTTCACAGAAGAGGTCTACCAATACTTCTCAGATGAGTCAATCCACACAACATTATGGCCTGAAGTATATGAGGAACTGATCAGTGAAGAAATGGAAACAAAAGGAGAAACCACTGTTGAGTTAATCGATGAAGTTAGAAGATTCAAATCAGCATCAAAAATCCCATTGAATGCAGAACTTGCTGAAGTCAATGTCTACACTTCCGATGATGATTTGGTGGATGTGTTCAATCAATTTGATGACGACATTAAAGGAACACTCAAAATCAATGATTTGACAATCAGCTCAGGAAAACCTGAAGTTCATGAGAAAATCATTGAGGTTGAACCTGACATGTCTAAAATCGGACCAACATTCAAAGGGGATGCCGGTAAAATCATCGGTTATCTTAAATCAACTCCTATCGATGAAATCGGTTCCGTTTTAGAGGAAAATCATGAACTTGCAATCGGCGAGATTGTAGTTCCTGAAGACATGTTGAATGTCAAAAAGGAGATTGTCGGAGCATCCGGTAAAAAAGTGGACATCCTGCAATCTGAAAACTTAGATATGATTGTTGAAGTAATTAGATAATTACTTCCCTAATTTCTTTTTTTTTTAAAAAAATAGAGGATATTAACAACGGATGTTGTTAAATATCGTAAATATTAACTGCATTTGGTTTGAATTCGTCTTTCTTTTTATCATAGCCTTCTTCAATGTAGAAGGAAACCTTAACTCCTTCACGGTATTTGTTTGGATCTCCTTTGAATTCAAATCCGTTGAAGAAATAGGAGTGTCCTGACTCATCCTTGACAAATCCTGTTTTTCCGTGAGGGAATATTCTTGAAATGACTCCAAAGGTTGGTTGCTGATTTTTGAATTTCAATTCTTTCCAATAGCTTTTGAGTTCCCTTTCAATTTTCCAGTACTCGGTGTTTTCGGTGTCCAAACCGGCATTTGCTATTTCCTCTTCCAGACCTTCGTCAATGTTCCATTCGTTATGCAGTCTTATGGAATAAATCAGGTAGGAATGTTTTAGTGCAATTTCAGGGTCATCATCTTCAAGCAGGTCCTCAAGCAAGGAATACAGTTTGATTTTCTTGTCAATGTCTCCACGGTTTAATGCGGCTGATGCGGCATATTCCAGTGATTTTTCCTCCTCGCCCATGAAGAAGTAGTTTTCAGCAATCTCCCATTGGATGTACCAGTCCTTTTTGAACCTGTAGATGTCGTTTAGGTATTTGATGGCCTCCTCATATTCGCCCAATTCCCTGCATGACCTTGCGATTCTCCATTTAAACCAGATGTCACCGTTGTTTGTGAATTGGTCCAATTCTTCCAATGCCTTTTTGGAAACGCTTAGGCATTCATCATAGTCTTCAACTTCCTGATATGATTTTGAAAGCCAATTGTAGTACTTTTCCTTATTGGATGCAAGTTTCACTTCCCTTCCGTCATCAGTGGTGAAAGTGGAGGTTTTTTTGCTCAAATAATCAGGATTTAATTTTTCTGACCAGATAATGATGTTTTCATAGTCCTTATTCTTGTACAGGTAATCAAGAAGCTTCATCATTGACATTGTGTATGCGCAAACCCCGTCCTTTTCGGAGTGGTCTTCCTGAGGCACAAGTTGTGTTATCAAATCCACAGCTTCAAATAGCTCTGTTTCATCTTCCGGCTTTTTCACGTGAAGCTGATAAAGTGCCCAGCTGTAGAATCTTTTGTCCCATATTGTGAAGGCTTCAGGATGCTCAATGTAGATGGATTCGTAAATGTCTTTGGCATCCTCATATTTTTTACTTTGATAATTCTTTTTTGCTTGATCCAAGTCTTTTTTAATGTTTTCACTCATTCGAATCACCACAAAAGGTCATATGTGTATAAATTGTTATAAGACTTATTTAAACATTGATATTTTATTTTAAATGTCATTTTCAATTTTTTTAACAACCCTTGCAGGAACGCCCACCGCTAGTGAATTGTCCGGAATGTCCTTTGTCACGACCGCTCCGGCCCCTACGACAACATTGTTCCCGATTGTGACTCCAGGCAGCACTGTAACGTTGGCCCCCAGCCAAACGTCATTGCCGATTCTGACTTCACCTCCCTGCGCCAGATGCTTTCGCCTGCCTTTGGGGGACAGGGGATGGCCGACTGCGGTTATGGTTGTGTTCGGACCAATCATGACGTTATCCCCAATGCACACCTTGTTGATGTCCAGAATTGTCAGGTTGAAGTTTCCTGTGAAATTGTTTCCAATGTGTATGTTCTTTCCATTATCAAAGCAGAATCGCTTTGCAATCCATACCTTTTCGCCCACCGAACCTAAAATCTCACAAAGAACCTCATGCTGTTTGTCCAAATCATCCTCCGGAAGTGAATTGAAGATGTTTGCATTCTCAATGGCATGCAGTTTCATCATGGATATGTCTTCGTCATCATAACAGTATTCCAGTCCCGCTTGCATTTTCTCAATTTCTTTCATGGTAATGTTTATATATTCAGTAAATAATAAAATGATATGAAAAAATAGTAAGGGTTGATTAACATGTTAGGCTTAAACAACAACCAATATGATGAAAATGTTAAAAATCCTCCAAGTGAGGATTCATATCCTATGGTGTCCATTTTGTTTTCAAACGATAACAATTTAGGGGTAAAGGCGTTATCCCTCACTGTTCTTGATTTAATCAACAAAGACCAAATCAAATGTGACATTGATTTAGATGAATCCCATGAAGTGGGCAAAAAATTGACTCCGCATGATATGGAGGTCATGAAGCAGATAACTCTTAGAATATCAAATAAGGGAGAGTTAAAAACTTCAGAAACATTGGCCCTCAAGCTGCTTAAGAACATGAACAAAAATAAAAAGTTCAACTTGAAGGCAATGGCGAAGCAAAGCAACAACACTTCAGTTGCCAACAAGTTCGAAAAGGATTTCAATGACTTTGTCGAAGCCGTTAAAAACGAAAATGGATTTGACGGTAAAAATTATGGAGATATCCTGGAAAACGCTAAATTGACAAGCAAAGGAAAGGAAATCAAGAAAGAATGGAAGGCTTTCCAGACTTATCTCAAGTCAAAAGAATTAACTGAAAAATACCCTCCGGAATCTGCATCTGAAAATTCAGCACAGATCTTATATGCTTCCTGCTTCGGCATTGAAAGGGAAGCACTGAAAATACGTGAAAACAACACTACATTAACAGATCTCATTGACAAGGATGGATATAAGCTATTGAACATTATCTTCAATAATGCATTGCTGAATGTGAGCGAAAAACGTAGAGGGGATGGAATATTCTATGGTGTCAATGATAAGTACACCATTCCTGGTGGAGGATAGTCCTGCACTTTGAAATTGATTTTAAAAAAATAAAAAAAGAAAGTTAAATTATTTTTTAACTTTCACACTTTTTTTAACAGTATTTTTGAGATAGGTCACTTGATATTTGACTTTTTTGCCAACTTTGAGCTTTTTAAGTGCTGATTTTTTAATGGTTACTTTTGCAATTCCTTTTTTATTGGTTTTTGCCTTGTATGTTTTACCATTGAATTTGAATGTTAATTTTTTGCCTTTAATAGGTTTTTTTCCTTTCAAAGTGGCTTTTATGACCAGTTTCTTAGCGGATTTTTTAACTTTAACCTTTGAGAGTTTTAAAGATTGTTTTACTTTAACTGTGTGTTTGATGGTTTGGCCAGCATAAGTTGCGGTTAATGCGTAATTTCCCGGCTTTACAGTATTAGGTATGCTTAGTTTTGCATAACCTTTGCTGTCTGTTTTCACCTTGTATGTTTTTTTGTTTAATTTGATAACAACAATTTGGTTTGCACTAGCCGGATTTCCGTAATTATCAAATACACGAACTTTAAAGGTTGATTTGTCGCCATAGAACATGTTCACATTTGAATCTTCGCTGAATCTTGAAACAACAGTGATTGTGGTTACAGACTCTTCGAGTGTTTCAGGATTTTTCAGAATCAAGGTGTGTTTTCCAATTGACAGGTCATGTAATACAAAGTGTAGAGTTCCATCATTGTTGTCAATAGGAATTATGGCGGTTTCTTTGTCTAACATGATTGTTACTTCGCAGTCGAATAATTCAACACCGTTTTCATCATAAAATACTGGATCAAGTTTTAAATTGGTATTGTATCCGATTTTAATTTCTTCAGGAATCTCGATGGTGTTCATTATTTCGAATCCTTCGATAATGTCTCCATCATCATAGGAAGTAATGAGGCTATAGTTTCCAGGGTCTAATGTTAAACCGAATGATGCTTTACCGCCAGTGACGATTGCAGAACCTAACTGTTCATTTCCTTTATAAAGACTAATTGTTTTTCCTTCAGCAGTTGAGTAAACTGTCAGATTTTTGTCTTTTGAATAGTATTGGGATTTACTTTCTCCAGGATTTGGATTTGCAACGGTGTATACCTTGATACAGGCTGCCTTGTTTATTTTTCCTAAGTCCTCATGAGTGTTGTCAGAGTAGTATGCAATTGTTTTTCCGCTTTCAAAATGAAGTCTTGTTCCTTCAATCAGTGGGATTGCTTTTGCTTCTATTCCAACTGAAAACTTATGGCCTGAATTAACTGCAATTTGTTTGGCCAATTTGATTGTTTCAAATCCACCATGAGTTGATTTTCCGGTTTGTGTGTAGACTACCGCATCGTCAACATACACTTTTATTGTATATGATTCGCCCGCTTTTTCAAAGTAGGTTCCAACAGCTTTTATTAGTTCATTGCCGATAGCCTCATAGCTATTGACGAAATTAATGATATTTCCTCCATCGATGAAGAATCTGTTAGATCTTCCAATATCATATTGATATACGGTGGTGTAGTTTTCGGTATTGTTTATAATGTAAGCGACAGAGTTGGAGGTCATTGCAAAGGTAGTGTCATAGTATGATACGTAGAAGTATCCGTTTTCACCCCAGTTGCTTCCCCAACTGTTTTTACAAATCCATGCTCCATCTCCTTTTGGTTTTATTTTGAAATTATCCCTTGAATAATTGTCATCCCATCCAACCAATGTTACGAAGTGGTTTCCATATCCATTGCCGTTGTAGTATTGTGCATGGGTCTCAGGATTGTAATAGTTATTATTTGCAGAAGCGCCGTACAGGTGAACTGTTATTCCTCCGTAGTTTATTAAAGCTTCCTTAAATTTAGCGTTATCCAAAGCGCTCTCACGTTTTGGTATGATTAATGCATCCTGGATGTGATAGGATGCTCCAGGTGAAAATGAGGCAACGCTTATTTTTCCAAGTTCATCATAGCTGTCCAATTCACTTGAGAGGACCCCTAACCATGAAAGGAATATGCCCATTCCTGAGGTGGAATATCCTCCCTCGGTTATAACTTCAGTACCATATTCACTGTAACGTGTTGCAGAACCTTGGATGTTGTTTTCAGATATGTCAAGCAATATTCCGGTTGCTTTTAAGAATGCGGATTCAAGTGCGCCGGTAGCACCGAATGCCCAACATGCACCATTGTTTCCTTGGTCTTTAACAACTCCTGCCAGGCTTATGCCGTTTACCTTGTAGTCACGCAAGTCAAATCTGGAACTGCTTGCGGTTGCATTTGTGATGATTGTTGGGTTTAGAATAATCTGTTTGCCTTCATAACTGACTATGGTGTTAGAGATTTTCTGGTCCAATAAGGTTTTTCCGCCATTAAAATTATTGTTTTTCAAAGTGGAACCTGCCTTGTCAAAAAGGCTGACTATAGTTTCCTTTTCTCCCATTGAAAATTGTGAATTTTTTATTTCGTATTTGGTGTCATGCAGATAAATTGCTTCGCCGAAAGTGCCTGCATGATTGTACATGAAGCTGCATTGGGTTATCCTGCTGTTGCTGTCGTCAATGTACAATGCGCCACCGTATAAGTATTTGGCGGTGTTTTTGTTGAATTTACAGTTACCAATCAACGGTATCGCATCTGAGATGTATACTGCCCCTCCGGTATATTCTGCGGTATTGTTTGTGAAGTTGCTTTCAATCAGATTCAATTTTCCGCCTAATTGAAGGTATGCCCCTCCGAAGTTTGAAGAGCAGTTTTCAAATAATGTTTTGGATACGGTGGATGAGCAGTTTACAGTGGCTTCATATTCCTTGCCCATGAGGCCGGCATTAATGTCTACATAAACGGCTCCGGCATCCTTGGATGATGAAACATTAATGAAGCTGCATCCGTCAATGGTCAGTGACTTAATTTCCTTAGTCCCAATGGCTCCTGCGGTTGCATTAGCAAATAGGTTGATGAATTTGGAATTCAAGACGGTGAGTTTGTTTCCTTCACTGTAGATTGCGGTGGCATATCTTGAGGTCAGGTTTGCAAAGACGGTATTTTTAATCACCATTTCTGACTGATATCCATAAATCAGACTCCAGTGCACTGGCTTGCTGTTGATGAATGTTGAATTGTTCACCTCGACTATGCATAATGTAGTGAAGATTGAAGCCCCGTTTTTAGCATAATTATTTATGAATTTATCATGATTGCTGTAATAGTTACTTTGACGGGCATATATGGCTGCTCCCTCATCATTATCATGATTGTTTTCAAAGGTCACGTTATTGGTGTGCACTATACAGTTATTAAGTATAATTGAAGAGCTGTTGGCATTAATAATCTTTAAATTATTGATAGTAATTTTACCGTTAGAAAATTTAAATACGGAAGCTTTATTGTCTGCATCAATTATGTGGTTATTACCATTGATGAGGTATTCGCTATTATTGAAATTGAAATTTATTCCTTCTTTATAATTCCCATCTGTTGTGCTATTGAATTTATAATCTGAGTTGATATTTAACTCATTATCGCTGGCTTGAATAGCATTAAATAAGTCTGCATAAGACCCGGTAGGTCCATCTGCAGAGATTACTTCAGAATCAGTGGTTTCCAAAGTGTGGTCAGTATTATTAATATCTTCTGCGCTGACCGCACTGATACTTATTATCAGGAATATCAGTGCAGTTATCAGAAATATTTTCTTGTTTAAAATAATCTTTCCTCCTTTATTGTTTAACAGTAATATTTATGTTCCAAATAATTTTTAAAATTATGTTTTTTTGGAAAAAATGTTGCAGGGGGTCATGATTAAATAAATGTAAAAGTTTAATTACATCGATTCATATAGATTTTCACATGAACGTAAAATATTTTTTAATCATTGGTTTGGTTGTGGGAATGATGGCCTTAACTCCATTGTCCGCAGCCGATGAGGACTATGGCATATTGGATGCAATGGATATCACTCCATTTGACGCAGATACAAATGTGACTATCGATGGAATTGATTTCAATGTTCCTAAAGGTTATGGTGAACAGAAAGACCTCACAAAGGATAATGATTCCTATGATTTGGGATTCGGCGAAGTTACATTAAGCAATTATCAATACCTAAATGAGGATGGCGATTTGCTTAACATTCAGGTAATGTCCGTCAAGGATAAAAACTTCACTGATGATCAAATAACTCCTGAAGATGGGGAAGTTAAAAAGACCATCAACGGCAGGGAAGGATTCTACAGTGAAAATGATGGTGTTGCCATGTTCAGATATGCTCAAGATGGGAAAAGCATTCTGGTCGCCGGGGAATCTGACGTTGTTTCCAATGTGATTATCTGATTAATGCAAGAATAAATGAAATTCACTTCATTAATTCTTTTTCTTTTTTTTATTTTTCAAAACTCTTTTCAAAAGTTTCCAAAAAATTATATTAATAATACAAAATAAACCTTAATATAGAAAAAATTGAGGGAAAATCGATAAGAATATTGTCTTTTCGATATGATAAAATGAAGCTTAAGGTTAAAAATATTTCAAAAATAGGCGGGGTTGTCAAGGCACCGCCATCAAAAAGTTATTCACATAGGGCGGTTATTCTGGCCAGTTTGGCTAATGGAACATCTAAACTCTATGATATGTTATATTCAGAAGACACATTATCATCAATTAGGGTATGCAAGGCTTTAGGTGCAAAGATAAAGAAAACTGATGATTACTTGGAAGTCGTTGGAACCGGAGGTAAACTGCATAATTCCTCTGAAGAACCGATAGACTTGGCAAATTCCGGAACTACATTAAGGTTAATGACCAGCATTTCCGCCTTAAGTGACAATGAGGTCATATTGACCGGAGACGAATCCCTGCAGACCCGTCCAATGGGACTTCTTATGGACGCATTGATGCCTTTGGGGATTGAAACCGAATCACTTAATGATAATGATAAGGCACCAATCCTAATTAAACCGGGATATGTCGGCGGTGAAACCAACATCTACGGCAATGTCAGTTCACAGTACATTTCATCAATCATAATATCTTCACCGTTGTCCGATAAGGGCGTTACTTTATATGTGTTGCCCGAATTCAAGTCAAAGCCTTATGTAAACATGACATTGGATATCATGAAAAAATTCGGCGTGAAATCCTTAAGGGGATATTATTTAAAGCATGAGTCCTGCGACAAGGAGCATCAAAGCTGTCGCATTGATGAGTTTAAGGTTAAAAAGCAGGATTATGTTGCCTGCGATTATACTGTTGAGGGAGATTATTCCTCAGCATCTTATCTTTTGGCGTTAATAGCCATTAACGGTGGAAAGGCCAAGATCAAAAATCTGTTCAGGGATTCCAAGCAAGGCGATAAATATATTTTGGACATCCTGCAAAAGATGGGTGCCACAATTATCCGTGGGGAGGATTATGTCGAAATAGCCTCCAATGGTGATTTGAAAGCCATTGACGTCAACCTGTCAAATGCGCCAGATTTACTGATTACCGTTGCGGTTCTGGCTGCAATGGCTGAAGGCACAACCCACATCACTGGTGTTGCCCATGCGAGAGTTAAGGAAACCGACAGAATCGATACGACCTGCCGTGAATTGGAGAAACTGGGCTGTAAGCTAGTTGAACATGAAGATGGAATGAGCATTACAGGAGGCGTAAGCTCCGGTGTTGTCGATTCACATGGAGACCACAGACTGGCCATGGCATTCAGTCTAATAGGCCTTAAGCATGACATTGAAATCACAAACGGCGAAGTCTTTGACGTGTCATTCCCGAATTTCATTGAGTCAATGGCAGAATTAGGATTTGAATTGGAGTTAGAAAATGAATAAGGAAGAGCGTGTAATCAAGTTGATTGAAGAGTTGGAAAGTGTGTTTACCATCAGGACATTCTTGGACCATGATCCATATAAGGTTTTAATCAGGACCATTTTATCCCAAAGAACCCGTGATGAGAACACAGACCAGGCCACCAATAATTTATTCAGCAAATATCCTGACATTTATGCCGTTGTCGACGCTCCGATTGATGACGTTAAGGAATTGATTAGGCCTGCGGGCTTTTATAATGTTAAGGCTGCCCGCATTCAGGAGGTTTCACAGATTCTGATTGACCAGTATGGGGGAGAGGTTCCTGATACCGTTGAGGAAATGGTCAAACTGCCTGGAGTTGGCCGTAAGACCGCAAACTGCGTAATGGTTTTTGCTTTTGAGCTTCCTGCAATTCCTGTTGACACTCATGTTCACAGAATCTCAAATCGTTTGGGTCTGGTGGATACCAAGAATCCGGAAGATACTGAGGTGGAATTGTGCAAGATTGCTCCTGAGGAACTGTGGATTAAATTGAACGACTTGATGGTTCAGTTTGGTCAAAACATCTGCAAACCGATTGGCCCTCAGTGTGAGATTTGTCCATGCACTGACATTTGCGATTACTTTAACGACAATATCTAATTATTTTTTTAGTCATACCAAAACATTTATAAAGTAAAACAATGTTATATAACAATAGTTATTATAACGAATGTTATATTAACTTTTAAAGTAACCCTTTTAATATGCCTAAAATATAATTAATTAGTAGGAGAAAAAATCATGGCAAATATTCCAAAATTGAAAAGAGGAGTGCTTGACAGCATAACAGATGCTATCGGAAACACTCCAATCGTAAGATTAAACAATTTAACTAAAGACTTAGAAGCAGAAGTAGATGTAAAGATAGAATCATTCAACCCAACCGGTAGTGTAAAGGACAGGGTTGCAGTTGCAATGATTGAAGATGCGGAAGAAAAAGGATTGCTCAAGGAAGGTTCAACAATCATCGAACCTACCAGCGGAAACACAGGTATTGGACTTGCATTCGCAGCGGCCGCAAAAGGCTACAAGTTAATCCTAACCATGCCTGAAACCATGTCCATTGAAAGGAGAAAATTCCTAAGCGTTTTAGGAGCAGAATTGGTATTGACTCCTGGTGCTGATGGAATGGGCGGAGCTATTGCAAAGGCAAATGAACTCAATGAGGAAACTCCTGATTCCATTATCTTAGGTCAATTCGACAACCCTGCAAACGTTAAAATCCACGCAGAAACCACCGCTCAGGAAATCCTAAGGGATACCGAAGGCAAAGTTGACATTGTAATTGGCGGTGTCGGTACCGGTGGAACAATCACTGGAATCGGTAAGGTATTGAAAGAGGAGGTTCCTGGCGTTAAGATTGTTGCAGTCGAACCGAAAGATTCACAGACCTTAGGAAAAGGTGAAAAAGGACCTCACAAGATCCAAGGTATTGGTGCAGGATTTGTTCCTTCAATCTATGATGCAGATGTGATTGACGAGATTGTTCCCGTTGCAAATGAAGATGCTGGAAAAACTTTACTTGCCCTTGCTCGTGAAGAAGGTATATTTTCAGGCATATCCTCTGGAGCAGCAACTTGGGCTGCTTTGGATTTAGCTAAAAAAGAAGAAAATAAAGGTAAAAGAATAATAGCCATCTTACCTGATAACGGTGAGAGATATCTCTCTGTAGACTGGTTATTTGAATAAGAATAATTATATATACCATATGTTATAATATTTTAATTGTAAACTTTAGAGGTATATCAGATGTTGCAAAATTTAAGGGATGAAATTAAAGCAATCAAACAGAAAGATCCTGCTGCTCGCTCTACATTAGAGATTTTTTTATGCTACCCAGGATTTTACGCTTTATTATTCCATAGAGTCAGTCATTGGCTATGGAATCATTCTTTAAAACTTTTGGCCCGTATGAATTCCAATTTAGCAAGATTTCTTACAGGAATTGAGATTCACCCCGGAGCAACATTTGGTAAAAGAGTATTTATCGACCATGGAATGGGAGTTGTTGTTGGAGAAACAGCAATTGTTGGCGATGACGTATTGCTCTATCAGGGAGTAATCCTTGGAGGAACCAGTACTGAAAAGACCAAAAGGCACCCGACCCTTGAAAGGGGAGTGATTGTTGGTGCCGGTGCTAAGGTAATGGGTAACATCACAATTGGAGAGTACTCTAAAATAGGTACCGGAGCCGTTGTGTTGAAGGACGTTCCTCCGGAGTCAACCTGTGTAGGCGTTCCTGGACGCATTGTAAAATGTAGGGGCGTTCCTCACAAGGAAGTTGACCTTGACCACAATAAACTTCCAGACCCTGTCGCTGATGCAATCAGAACTATTGAGCAACACCTCAAAGAGAATGATGAGCGTTTCAAAATATTATTCGATAAGCATGAGATTTGCTTTACTGAGGATATTAGGGACGAACAAGAAGATTTAGAGGATTTGTTTAAAAAATAGAAGGGATATTTTATGAAACCACCTTGTGAAATCGTAGTATGGTATGTGATACCCGCTATTAGATCAGAATTGGCAAAGGAACTTTTAAATTTAGGAATGAGGCAGAAAGATGTTTCTGAACTGATGGACATTACTCAACCTGCCGTTTCCCAATACATCACTGATAAACGTGGAAGTGGAATCAAGCTTGATGATAATGTTAGACAAATGATAAAGGACTTTGCTCAAGAATTAGCAGATGGAAGAGCTACAAAAGCACAACTGATAGGAAGGACATGTGCTATATGCAAACATGTTGAAACAGCAGATGTTTTAGAACAACTCAACATCGACAAATCCGACCTTGGTGAGGATTGTCAATCTTGTTTAGGTTCTGAAGCCAGTAATTGCTAAAAATATTGGAAAATATAGTAAAGTATTTAAACTATTACTTACCAATATTTTAATATCCTATATATATTGATGGCAAGTTTACCGAGTGGCTTAGGTGTGTGGCTGCAGACCATAATACGGGGGTTCAAATCCCTCACTTGCCTTTTTAATTACTTTTTTTCGAGGTTTATTCTTATGGAAATTTATTCAACTTTAACTCGTAGTAAAGAGGATTTTGAAACTATTAATGAAAATAGAGTTAACTTATTTGTATGTGGTCCTACCGTTTACGATGACGCACATATAGGACATGGAAGAACATACATCTCTTTTGATACAATAAAAAGATACTTGGAATACAAAGGATATGCAGTATTCTACATTCAAAACGTAACCGACATTGATGACAAGATTATTAACCGCTCAAAGGAAAGCGGAATTCCATCCGATGTCTTGGCACGCAGATTTGAGAAAAGGTACCGTGAAGACATGGAAAAATTGCATGTGAATGGCGTGAACCTGTTTGCAAGGGCAACAGACCACATGCCTGAAATCATAGATCAAATCCAAAGGCTGATTGACAAGGGATTTGCTTATGAAACCGAGGATGGAGTTTATTTTGAAATCGATACCTTTGACGAATTCGGTAAGCTATCCAACAGGAATGTTGAAGAGCTTGAATCCCATCGTGAAATAGCCGAAACCACAAAGAAAAACCAGCAGGATTTCGCTTTATGGAAAAAACGTGAAGGTGTGGATGAACCTACCTGGCCGTCCCCATGGGGAGACGGAAGGCCTGGATGGCACATTGAAGATACTGCAATCACTGAATTCTACTTTGGAGAGCAATATGATGTCCACGGTGGAGGTTTAGATTTAATATTCCCTCACCATGAGGCTGAAATCACACAGATGGAAGCGGTTTCAGGAAAATCCCCAATGGTAAGGTACTGGTTGCACACAGGATTCCTGAATGTTAATGGGGAAAAGATGTCCAAGTCTTTGCATAACTTCATTACAATCCGCGAATTGCTTGAAAGCTATGAGCCTGATACCTTCAGGTTCTTTGTATTGTCAACCCATTACAGAAGCCCTATTGACTTTTCAAAGGATTCACTTCACCAATCCGAAAGAAGCTTGGATAGAATCAGAAAATACTATGGGCTATTGGATGTTGAAGTGGGATATGACGATTATGAATGTGATGCATTAAAACCTCACATGGAAGAGTTCTTCGCCAGTATGGATGATGATTTCAACACTCCAAAGGCCATTGCGGCAATATTTGGATTGATCAACGACACCAAAAATGATCTTGACGCTTTCAGTGAGTCTGATAAGATTGCAATCAAGGCATTTCTGGATGATGCTGCTCACATTTTGGGAGTCAGCTTCGAGACTGAAGAGGTCAATGCTGGATCTGATGACTTGCTTAACCTGATTTCAGAGGTAAGGGCTGAACTCAGAGCCAACAAGCAATATGACTTATCAGATAAAATCCGTGATAACCTACAGGCTTTAGGTTATGAAATAAACGACTAAGAGAATTATTATCTCTTCTTTTTTTTAATTTTTTTCTCAAATATCAAAATCTTTATATACTAAAATAACATATGTTATATTATATAACATAAGTTATAACTATTTTTTTAGGTTTTCCAAAACATTTATATATTAAAAATAACTATTGTTATATAGTAAATATAACACGTGATATATTTTACTGAAATTCAAAAATTAAGGTGATAATAAATGACAAATAAAGATTATGGATTAGCAACTTTAGGTGTACGTGCAGGACAAACTCCAGACCCCGCAACTGGGGCTCAAGCGGTTCCGATTTATCAGACAACTTCATATGTATTTAAAGACTCAGATGAGGCTGCAAGAAGATTCGCCCTTCAAGAATTTGGACAGATTTACTCCAGATTAACTAACCCTACCAGTGATGTATTTGAAGCAAGAATTGCTGCTATCGAAGGCGGTAATTCAGGTCTTTCAACATCAAGTGGTCTTGCAGCAATTTCATATGCAATATTGAATGTAACCGAACCTGGAGACAACATCGTATCAGCGGACAACCTCTACGGAGGAACATACCAACTGTTCAACTACACCTTCAAGGATCTCGCAAGGGATGTCAAGTTCGTCAACTCACAGGACTTGCAGGCTTTTGAAGATGCAATCGATGAAAAGACAAAGGCAATATATGTTGAATCAATCGGAAACCCAAAATTGGACGTGCCTGACTTTGAAGCATTGGCTGAAATCGCACACTCACACGACATTCCATTGATTGTTGACAACACCGTTGGTGTAGGACTCGTCAGACCATTGGAACATGGTGCAGACGTCATTGCGGCATCAGCAACCAAATATGTCGGAGGACACGGTACTGCAGTTGGAGGATACATTGTAGATTCCGGTAAATTCAACTGGGGCAACGGCAAGTTCGCAAACTTCACAAAAGCAGATCCAAGTTACCATGGATTGGTGTTCTGGGACGCATTTGGAGATGTTCCTGAACTTGGAAATATCGCATTTACCGTAAGGGCAAGAGCAAGACTCTTAAGGGACTTAGGCGCAACCCAAGCTCCTGTGCACAGTTTCATATTCCTACAAGGACTTGAAAGCCTTGACGTTAGAGTAAAAAGACACTCTGAAAACGCTTTAAAAGTTGCACAATTCCTTGAAGCTCACCCTAAAGTCAAATGGGTAAACTATCCTGGTTTGGAATCCCATCCAACATACGAAATCAACAAGAAATACTTGAAGGACAATTTTGCCGGAATCCTTGGTTTCGGTGTTGAAGGAGGAGAGGAAGCAGGACGTAAAGTGATTGAAAAACTGGAATTATTCTCAATACTTGCTAACATCGGGGATGCAAAAAGTCTCGCTATCCACCCTGCAAGTACTACACATCAACAATTGACTCCTGAAGAGCAGGAAGCAACCGGTGTAACACCTGACTTCATCAGACTTTCCATCGGTTTGGAGGATGTCAATGATTTGATTGATGATTTAAGTCAAGCACTTGACAGCATCTGAGTAAGGTAACCCTTTACTCACTTAAAATTTATAAACTCAAAAATTTACAATAAAAAAAAGACAATTGGGAGATAAAGAATGTATTTGGATAACTCAGCAACCACACAAGTTAGTGAGGAAGTTTTTGAAGAAATGAAACCATATTTCACTGAAGAGTTTGGAAACCCTTCAACTCTTTATAAAATTGGTCGTGAATCAAAAAAAGCATTAGATCAAGCTCGTCAAAGAGTGGCTGATGCAATCAATGCAAAGCCTGAAGAGATCATATTTACAGGCGGAGGTTCAGAGTCTGATAATTTGGCAATAAAAGGAATAGCCTTCAAATTCCTTAACCAAGGCAAACATATAATCACAACAGAATTTGAACACCCTGCCGTTAAAGAAACTTTAGCATACCTGGAATCACTTGATTTTAAGGTTACCTACCTTCCAGTTTATGAAAACGGTATAATCAAAGTCGAGGACTTAAAAGAGGCGATTACTGATGATACAATCCTCATTACCATCATGCATGGTAACAACGAAATCGGTACAATCCAGCCTATTGAAGAGATAGGTGAAATCGCCCGTGAAAAAGGCATCATATTCCACACAGATGCGGTGCAGACCTTCGGTAAAATTGAGGTGGATGTTGAGAAACTTAATGTGAATTTACTTTCTTTGTCTTCTCATAAGATCAATGGTCCAAAAGGTGTTGGAGCATTATACATCAAAAAGGGAACTCGCGTAATACCATTGATTCATGGTGGAGGTCAGGAAAGAGGAATCAGGGCCGGAACCGAAAATGTTGCCGGAATCGTCGGATTCGGAAAGGCATGCGAACTGGCCAGCGAACAACTCGAGGAACACCATGAAAAATTATCCGCAATCAGGGATGAGCTGATTGAAAAGGTATTGGGCACAATTCCAGAATCCTATGTGAACGGTGATATGGAACAAAGGCTCCCGAACCTTGTTAACTTCAGATTCAAAGCGATTGAAGGAGAATCATTAATTCTTCTATTGGATGCCCAAGGATATCAGGCATCAACAGGTTCTGCATGTTCCTCAAACAAGCTCGAGGCATCACCTGTGCTCACAGCATTAGGCCTTGACCCGGTTGATGTTCACGGATCACTGAGGATTTCCCTCGCTCCTGAAAGCGATGCTTTTGATGTTGATGAATTTGTAGAGACTTTGGCAGGGGCCGTTTCAAGACTTAGGGAAATGTCTCCTTTATGGAATCAGGATTTAGATTATGATGGCGTTATGTGCGCAAAACACAGAGATAACTGTAGGATGTGTTAATTATGGATTATTCAGAAAAGGTAATGGATCACTTTGCAAACCCTAGAAACTGTAGAAAAATGGAAGATGCAAATGGAGTTGGAACAGTAGGAAACCCTACCTGTGGAGATTTGATGACAATTTACATTAAAGTAAACGATGATGATGTCATCGAGGACATTTCATTCCAAACATTCGGTTGCGGGGCAGCAATCGCTACAAGCAGCATGATTACTGAGATTGCAGTTGGAAAAACCGTGGAAGAGGCTTTAAAAATCTCCAGAAATGACGTTGCTGAAGAATTGGACGGTCTTCCACCAGTCAAGATGCACTGTTCAAACCTTGCGGCCGACGGCCTTCAGGCAGCAATTGAAAACTATAGGGAAAACAATCAATAGGAATAAAAACAATCAATAATAATATATACCTTGTTAGATAAATTATCTTTAACTTAATAAGGAGATGTTTATTATGGCAAAAATATTAAAATGTGATGATTGCGCAAGCATCATTCAAGTTTTAGCAGAAGGCGACGAAAAAGTATGTTCAGACCACATGTTTGAATTCCCACTTCAAACCGAAGGAGAAAAAGCTCCTAAGCACAAACCAGTTGTTGAAATCGATGGTGACAAAGTAACCGTTAAAGTCGGTGAAGCAGCTCACCCAATGGATGATGACCATTACATCCAATTTGTCATTGTTGAAGCTGGTAATGAACAATACGCAAAATGCTTTGCACCTGGAGATGTTGCAGAAGCAACCTTTACTGTAAACTCCGCTGATGATGTTAAAGCATTAGCATTCTGTAATTTACACGGACTCTGGTCCAGCGAATAAGTTTAAAATACTAATTTTAAACTTTCTTTTTTTCTTTATTTTTTTCATGACAAATTTTAATAACATCCTAATATATAATTTAATACGTGTCTAGTTATATCAAATTAATAATTTTTATTGTAGTTTTGCTCATAATTTCAGCGTCCATTGTCTTTATTGACAGCTCTATGGACAATATCAATCAATCAATGCCTTCAATCAGCGAGGGCATTGTCCAGGGAGACAAGGATTACAATGAATCCGTTGAATTGTTGAACAGCAGGTATTTTAATGATGCCAATGATAAGGCAATATCTGCCGGAGATAACTATAACAATAGTTTAAAAAAGCTAAATGATATTAAAGACAAGTTTAACAAGGATTTAAATGAAGTTCACAAGGATTATATTGATGCAGCCATCAATGAATTGGAATTGAAGCTTAAGGCCGTTGATGAGCTTAAGGAATCAATATATTATTTGCAGAATTATTATAATTACACCGGATCGACCCATGGGACTCAGGCCAATGAGTTAATGTATGATGCAGTGGAGTATCAAAATCAAAGGAATGGCATTGTCCAGGAGAATCCGGATTTATTCAATTAGTGAGAGGTTTTTAAATTGAAAACAAAATGCCCAAAATGTAAAGGAATAGGTTCCGTTGTAGTGGACTATAAGGAATGTGATGCCTGTGGGGGAACAGGCTTTGAAGATGATGCTTTTGATATAGGGAACCATTTTAAAGGTATTAACAGTAGAGCACGTGACAAATTTGACCTTGGAGGTGAAGAAGACATTCCATGTGAGGCATGCAATGGAAAAGGTCAGGTTGAAGTGTTTGAGGAATGTCCTCAATGTCATGGATCAGGCCAAATAAATGTCTGTAGGGATTGTGGCAAACTGCTCGATGAGAGGTATGACATTTGCCATGAGTGCGGCGAGAAGAGAAAGGCTGAAAAGGCAAGGCATGAGGAATTTGAAGCCAAAAGAAAAGCTGCCCGTGACGTTTATGTTTTAGATGCGATTTGCAATATGCGTGATGTTGACAAGGATAAGTTGTACAAGGGTAAGATTACCAGAATCGAGAGATACGGCGCTTTTGTTAGCTTGAACAACAATGTTTGGGGACTTATGAGAGGAGATGTCTCAGAATATAATGTGGGTGAAGAGGTAATCGTATTCATAACATCCATCAAGTCAAGAGAAGGAAAAATAGATTTTGCACCTGCTTACGTTGATTCATATAACCTTAAAAGATTAACCAAATCAATTCCAAGGACCCTGATAGGCAACCTTGATGAAAACAAGGGTAAGATGGTTAGAATCGATGGTGAAGTTCAGCAGATTCAACAGACCTCAGGTCCGACAATTTTCATAATCAGCGATGAAACTGCAACCACTGAAATAGCCGCTTTCGACAAGGCGGGCGAGAGGTCCTATCCTGAAATTGAGTTGGGCGATGCGGTTCAGGTCATCGGTGAGGTCAACGAACACGGCGGAAAAACACAGATTGAGTCATCTTCAATGATAAAACTTGATGCCGAAAGCACACAACAATTACATAAGTTAATTGACGAGGCATTAAACAGGAAAGCAAAACCTAAAGATGTCGATTTCTTGGTCAAAAGTGACGTTTTAAACAGACTTAGACCTAAGATGTATGAGGCCGCCCAAAGGATAAGAAGGGCAATACTTGATGGAAGGACAATATTGCTCAGACACCATAACGATGCTGACGGTATCGTTTCAGGGGTTGCAATGGAAAAGGCTATAGTTCCATTGATACAGGAAATAAACCCAAGCAATGATGCCGAATACTATTACTTCAAAAGGTCACCGAGTAAGGCTCCATTCTATGAGCTCGAGGATGTTGTGAAGGACCTGTCATTTGCGCTGGAAGACCAGGAAAGGCACGGTCAGAAACTTCCGTTGATAGTGTTATTGGATAACGGATCTACAGAAGAGGATATTGTCGCACTGATGCAGGCTAAAATATATGATATAGAAGTTATCGTAATAGACCACCACTCTCCGGGAGACCTAATCACCAAGGACGAGCGTGATGGGGAGATTTACGGAGCGACAGTGGCTGTGGATGAGTATGTTGACTGTCATGTGAACCCGTATCTTGTAGGTGGAGACTCACAACTGACAGCGGGATGCCTTGCAACAGAGGTGGCACACATCATCAATCCCGACGTGAAAAGACTGATTCAGCACCTTCCAGCCATTGCTGCATTGGGGGACCGTTCCGAATGCGGTGAGGTATACCAATACCTAAAATTGGCGGCCGTGAAAGGCTATTCACAAGAACATTTGGCGAAAGTGGCTGAATGTGTTGACTTTGAAGCTTATTTCCTAAGATTTATGAACGGTAGAGGAATCATGGATACCATTCTGGCAGTGGACAATATAGATAAGCATAAAAAAATGATTGAAGCCCTATACAAGGAATATCAAAAGAGAATTGACACTCAACTGAGAGCTGCCCTGCCAAACATTAAAAGGACACAACTTGAAAATGGAATCTACTTCAACTTATTGGATGTGGAGAAATTTGCACACAAGTTCACATTCCCTGCACCCGGAAAGACCTGCGGATTTGTGCATGACCATGTGATTAAGGAATTGGGAGAGGACAAGCCGATTGTTACATTGGGTCATGGACCTGATTTCGGTGTGTTCAGGGCAACAGATGCCGTTAACGAACAGTATGGATTCAATGTCAATGACATTGTTGCAAAAATGATTGAAAAGGTTCCTCAAGCAGGTGTGGACGGCGGAGGCCACGAATGTGCAGGCTCAATTAAATATATCGAAGGGCTTGGCCAGGAAGTCCTGTATAAGGTTGTAGAGGAAATTCAATCACTATCTAAAAAATGATAAAAATGCGTTCAGGGAATTATTGTAAAGTTTGCGGGCACAGAATATTGCCCAATGAACCGTACTGCACTGGATGTGGGGCTAAAACAGGTTTCGATGCGAGCGATATCGATTGTGTTTTAACACCACCAATCCACAATATCGGTTTTTTTAATTTTCAAATTGATTTTTCACCATATATCATCACAAAAAACGATTTCAAATATGAAATTTGCTCTTGCGGGTATCTAAATGACAAAAACAATGAATTCTGTTACATGTGCGGTGCCAAAAGGTCCGAAAGCAAGTTGGCAAAGATTCTAAAGAGAAAATCAAAGCCGAAATTCTCTGTTGACAATGTGTTGTGCGAATGCGGTGCCGTCAATTCAAAGGAGAACGTCTACTGTGAAATGTGCGGCAAGCAGCTGAAGGAAGATACGATCAATTCAAATGACAATTACAGCAATTTCAACCTGCAGTTTAAAAACTCAATTTTCTGCTTTTGCGGTGAGGAAAATGAAAAGTTCGCACAGTTCTGCCGTAACTGCGGATTGCCGTTAAGCAATTATGGTGCTTTAAACGACATGGCGATATTATGCACATGCTCAACCCTTAATGAAGTCACATCAGACTACTGCATAGGATGCGGCAACAATCTTAAAAGAGAGGACAGGAAGATAGTTTGCGTATGCGGCCACAGGAATTCCCCAAACTTAAGGTTCTGTGAGAATTGCGAAAGGCCATTGAATCCTCAAAGGAACATCAAAACAAGGATAGTCTGTTCCTGTGGAGAGATTCTTGATTGGGATAGTGATTTTTGTCCAAATTGCGGGAAAAATGTTAAATTAACAATAACTCGTAGAAATTCAGTTGATTCGGCTGTCAAAAGTCTTAAGAATATGTTCAGGCAGGGATTGAAATGAAGACATGCGATGTTTGTGGAACAAGGAATTTCAAGGAAAACAATTACTGTACACATTGCGGCAACAAGTTAATCATGGAGCACATATGTCCTGTCTGCGGTGAGATCAACATTGATGCCGCCACACATTGCGTCAAGTGCAACAACCAGTTGAATCCAATAAGCATTGATGATTTTGATATACTCTTCAATGACTTCAATCAGAACCTGTTGGCAAATGCAAATGTTGATGATTCAGAATACCTTGAATTGCTGTCAAATATCTTTGTCCGTGCCGATTACATCGACATTTGGGGTGAAACAACCAAAAATAAGATACTGAACCTTGCAAGCATATTCACGGAATGCAAACCTAAATCCAGAGGCTATGAGAGAGGGTTCATATTCCTTGGAACCTGCATCTTTTATGAGGACAGGTTGGCGGATTCAGTTCAGATAGCCACAATCATACATGAATTGGCCCATTACTTTTTGTTTAATATAATCGAGAGTTTATTATGCGATATCCTAAAGGTCAAGCCTTCATCAGTCATTCAAAGTTTTGTGTGGTATTTCCTAATGTTTCCGGAGTTTAAGATCATGAGCGAATACTGTGCCCACACCGTTGAGGGAAGATTCATTCCATACGGCTATCAGAATTACGGATCGTTCAACAGCCTGGTTGAAAATTGCGGTTTTGATGAGGAATCACTTCAAACTATGATTAAGTTGGGAAATTCATTTGCAAATGAGATAATCGTCTATCTGGAAAAGTATATTGACGATGATTTGAGAAACGAGATAAAGCTGCAATATCGCAAGGACTTGACTCCTCCAACAAACGAATCAATATTATCTGAAACTGATGATTGCTTCAGCATAACTCTAAAAAATAAGCTTTTAATTTCAATGTTGGGTGATGTTTTAAAAGAAGTTTCAAATGATAAAGGTGCCCGAAAAGAATTAGAAAGTATTAAAGATGGAATAGAATTAAGTTAGCTATTCTTTGTTTTCTTTTTCTTTAATAGTTTCCAATACATCTTTACCAGTATCGGTTAATCTGTATAATCTTCCTTTACGAGCTTCTTCGTTTATACATTCAACTATTTCTTTACTTTTCAATTCGCTTAGAACTTTTGAAATATGATTTGTTCTAATTCCACTGTCTTTTGCGATGTTAGTTGGTATCTTAACTTCGTCCCCAATGGATTTCAATGTCTTTTCTCTATATTTTGATATTTGAACATAGGAAGTTAATTTCAAAAGCTCATCACTTCTGTCGACCATGATATGTTATTATATTTCTTATATTATAAATGTTTTATAACATGGTATAATTATTTTAAACACCTTTTTAATTACTTTTTATAAATCCTTAAATTTATTATATAAGTTGTGTAAAATATATTATTATTGATAACATGAAATGCAGTAAATGTGGTTTTGAAAATAAGGACAAGGCAAAATTCTGCACAAAGTGTGGAAACCCATTAGCCGTAGAAAGTCCCCAGCAGAATGTTGCAAGTTCCAATAACTCAAAATATATCATAATTGCTTTAATTGCAATTATTATTGTTTTGGCTGGTGTTTTTGGATATTTTGCAATGAGCAATGGTCAGGATTCTGTTCAAAGCAATGACGCTTCACAGGAAAATGCCTCACAGCAAGCCGAATCAGCAGATGATTCTGCAAAAACTACAACAACATCCTCAAAACAGACTTCAGAAGTTGCAGACGAGAAATCGTGGGAGTCCATTGGTAGTTATTCAGGTTCAGGTTCCGGTTCTCAAACCATTAGCGTTCCTGAAGGTAAGATAATGGTTAAACTATCCGCATACCCTATCAAGAATTATGCAACAAACCACTTGTACGTGACCGGTTCAAACGGTCAGTCCGGTGGAGTGGATTGGGGTTCAAAAAGCGCTGTTGAGACAAGATCCGACTCATTCACATACACTTCCAGTTCTGAAGAGACATTCGTAATAGATTATTATGAAACCGTCAACTGGGAAGTAGAATTCTTTAGATATCAATAGTGATTGTTTTCAATCACTTTATTTTCTTTTTTTAGATAAGTTATTAATATATTAAACAATAAAGTAATTACTATGTTTTTTGATTTGAATGTTAAAGGGGATAGCTTAGGAAACAATGTCAAAATAGCTATTCAGGCTTCCGATTATGGATGGGAGCATATTAATTTTTCATATAATCAAAATGATTTTAAAAATGCGTTGACATTGAGGGATGAGCTGAATGACTCCCTTGACGGAATAATTGATTTTGATTTCACTTTGGAGATTAAATCAACCAACGTCAACGAGATTAGAAAGCATGTCAATAATTTTAGAAGTAGGGCATCATGCATAAGCGTCATAGGCGGGGATTTGAAGGTCAACCGTGCCGTTTTGGAAAACATCAAGATCGATGTGCTTTCAAGGCCTTATCTCAATAGGTTTGATTCAGGCATCAATCAGGTTCTTGCCAAGGAGGCCGTAAGAAACAATGTGGCCATAGAATTGTGTTTCAAGGATGTCCTGAGGACCTATCTCTCTCCAAGGGCCAAGGTGATTTCCAATTTCCGTGATATTTTCGCATTATATAGGAAATTTGATTTTCCGTTAATATTATCCTCAAGGGCCGAAAGCGTCTTTGACATCAGGACAACCCATGATTTCTGTGAAGTATTCAAGCAAGTGGGTCTGGATGAAGACGATATCGCCAGGTCATTCGACACCGCAGGAGCAATTCTTGAATATAATGGGGATCGTGAGAATCTTATTTTTAATGGTGTCAGGAGGGTTGATGATGAAGCTTAAGGTCTTGCCGCCTACATTAAGGAAGAACAATCGTTATCTGACTTTGGACATCAAGATTGCCTCTGAAATCGGTAAGGACGATTTGGTCAACATCATATGGGATGCATGCATCCGCTTTAAGGGGGAGTGCGGCACATCCAATTATAACCTGTGGGTTATGAAATTCTATGAGATGGACCAGACAGAGGAATATCACCATTACAAGGCCATTGTAAGATGCCAGAGGGATTTTGTCGGTGAGGTAAGGTCATCCATTGCCCTTGCAACCAAGTACAATTCCAACGATTTGGCGATTTCAACTATCGGTCTCTCAGGCACCATCAAGGGGTCACAGAAATATATTTAATTACTTTTTGTAAGTTTAAAATAGAAAACTTTATAAATAAATATATTAATAAATATCAATTGGATTTATGGAAAAAGAAATAAAAAACAATTTTAATTTTCTATATGTTAGGAATTAAAATTAAAAATTTGCCTTTTCACGGAGATTTGGTTTTATTTTTTTATGTAGTCGAATTAAATTTAATATTTATAAAAAATATGAGGTATTAATATGCAACCTTTACAAAGTGCAGGATATGACAGGGCTATTACTGTCTTTAGCCCAGATGGAAGACTTTTCCAAGTAGAATATGCAAGAGAAGCTGTTAAAAGAGGAACTACATCAATCGGTGTAAAAAGTTCAGAAGGAATTGTTTTAGCTGTAGACAAAAGAACAACTTCAAAATTGGTTGAAGCATCATCTATCGAAAAGATATTCAAAATAGATGAACATATCGGTGCGGCTACTTCTGGTCTTGTAGCAGATGCAAGGGCATTAGTAGAAAGAGCAAGAGTTGAAGCACAGATTAATAAAATCACTTACAGCGAACCAATCCGCGTAACCAGCTTGTCTAAAAAATTATGTGACATGTTACAGTTATACACCCAAAATGGTGGAGTAAGGCCATTCGGTTCTGCTTTAATCATTGGTGGAGTATACAACGGAAAATGCAAACTATTCGAAACCGACCCAAGTGGAGCCCTAATCGAATACAAGGCAACCGCAATCGGTTCTGGAAGAAACGCTGCAATGGATATTTTCGAAGAAAAATACCAGGATGACATGACATTGGATGAAGCAATTGAATTGGCTTTGACCGCAATCAATGAAGCAACTGACCATGAAACCACATCCAACAACGTTGAAATTGCAGTTATTAAAATTGAAGACGAAAAATACGTAAAACTTCCTCAAGACAAAGTACAGGAATACATTGATGCAGTACTTGCAGAAAAAGAAGAGGAAGAAGCAGAAGAAGTTGAAGAATCCGAAGATGATTCTGAAGAAAGCGAAGAATAATCATTATTCTTAAATTACAAGTTAGGGGATGCTTTGATGGTAAATGTTGATGAAGCTATTATTGCTAAATACGAATACATGGGTGAACACTTTGAAATATTGGTTGACCCTGATTTAGCGGCAGATTATCGTAATCCTGATGGCCCAGATGTTGCCATCGAGGATCTTTTAGCTGTTGAAGAAATTTTCAAAGACTCCAAAAAAGGAGACAAGGCTTCCGAAGAAGCCATGAACAAGATTTTTGAAACTACCGATCCTATCGAAGTTTCTAAAATAATCCTTGAAAAGGGTACTGTTCAATTGACTGCCGACCAGAAAAGGAAGATGCAGGAGGATAAAAGAAAACTGGTTATCAATAAGATATCCAGGGAAGCGATAAATCCTCAAAACGGACTACCTCACCCTGTCCAAAGAATTGAAAACGCATGTGAGGAGGCAAAAGTCAAGTTTGACCCATTCACTTCAGTTGACCAACAGGTCCAGACAGCCCTAAAGGCAATCAAGCCATTGATTCCAATCAGGTTTGAAAAGGTGAAAGTCGCTGTCAGGCTCCCTGGCTCTGCAGCTGGAAGTGCATATAATGTCATTCATGGTTTTGGAGAAATCATAAATGAAGAATGGCAACAGGACGGGTCATGGATTGCAGTCATTGAAATGCCTGGTGGTCTTCAGAACAATTTCGCCGCAAAAATGGCTGAAATTTCAAGTGGAGAAGCGGAAACTAGAACTATTTAGTTAATAAAATTTCATATTTATGGGATTATTATGATATACGTGGAAAATAAAGATTTAGTTATTCCAGGTCAAATATTGGCCGATGACGAATACTATTCAGGAAGAGGTACCTTCAAAGAAAATGGTAAAGTCTGCTCTTCTTTAATGGGACGCGTTTCTTTAAGGAATAAGAAACTTAGAGTTATTCCTTTAAAAAGCAAATACGTGCCTAAAAAAGGAGATGTTGTTATAGGTAAAATCAACGATGTCAGATTCTCCATGTGGGAAGTGGACATTAACTCACCTTACTCAGGAATTTTACCTGCTTTTGAAGTGTTTGGTCGTGAGAAAAAAGAGCTCAACAAAGTTTATGATGTTGGGGATGTGCTATTTTTAAGAGTCGTCGACGTTGATGAAATCAAGAAGGCGAAACTCGGTTTAAAAGGTAGAGGAATGGGTAAATTCAAAGGAGGAATCATTGTAGATATTGCTCCAACTAAAGTTCCTAGATTAATCGGTAAAAAAGGTTCTATGATCAACATGATTAAGGATAAGACCAATTGTAAAATTGTCGTTGGTCAAAACGGTCTCGTTTGGGTAAAAGGAGACGAAGACATGGAACAGCTTACCCGTGAAGTTATTAAATTAATTGAGGAAGAGGCTCATACTTCTGGTTTAACAAACAAAATCAAAAACAAATTATACCTAGCAATTGACGGTGAATTGCCACCTGAAGAAGTAGAGGAATCTGAAGAAAGCGAAGAGGAAGAATTTGTTTTAGAAAAACCAAAACTCCAAAACTTCAAAGAAGAATTGGAACAAGAAGAAAGAGAAGAAGAGGAAGCAAAAAAAGAAATGAATGACAAACCAGATATTGGTGAAGTTATAGAAGAATTCAAAAGGAAAAACAAAAGCAAAGATAATTCCTTATCTTTAAGTGATAACTCTAATAATTCTTTTATATTAAATAATAAATGATTTCATAGTGTGAGAGGTTGAAATATGTCAGATTTAATAAGAGATGATGGTAGGAAATTTGATGAATTACGTCCTATTAAGATTGAAGCAGGTGTTCTTGAACGAGCAGACGGTTCAGCTTACTTGGAAGTTGGTGGAAATAAAATCCTAGTAGCTGTTTACGGTCCTAGAGAATCCTATATTAGAAGATTGCTTGAGCCAAACACTGGTGTAATCAGATGCAGATACAATATGGCTCCATTTTCAGTAGATGACAGGAAAAGACCAGGTCCTGACAGAAGATCTTCTGAAATTTCAAAAATTACTGCTGATGCTTTAAGACCAGCATTAATGTTGGAAAATTATCCTCGTTCAATGATTGATATTTATATAGAAGTAATAGAAGCTGAAGGGGGAACCCGTTGTGCAGGAATCACCGCCGCTTCTGTTGCATTAGTCGATGCAGGTGTGCCTATGAAAGATATTGTTGTAGGTTGCGCTGCAGGTAAAGTTTATGATGAAATCGTCCTTGATTTATCTGAAAAAGAAGATAAAGAAGGTCAAGCTGATGTTCCAATAGCTATGATGCCAAGAACCGGTGAAATCACATTATTACAAAGTGACGGTAACTTAACCGAAGAAGAGTTTGCAAAAGCAATTGACTTAGCTATGGAAGGATGTCGTAAAGTAAACGAACTCCAAAAAGAAGCTTTAATGAAAAAATATGCTATAGAATAAGTGGGTGGAAATATGGAGATAGTACCAGAAATTACAAAAAGAAGTATTAAAAACCTTGTCAACAATGATAAAAGAGAAGATGGCAGGGCACTTGACGAATATAGGGATATTTCTATTGAAACTAATGTTATTTCTAAAGCTGAAGGTTCCGCTCGTGTAAAACTCGGAGGAACTCAAGTTATTGTAGGTATTAAACCACAACTTGGAAGCCCATTCCCAGACACTCCTGACTTAGGAGTTTTAATGACCAATTGTGAAATGTTACCAATGGCTGATCCTAACTTTGAACCAGGACCACCAAGTGATGATTCAATAGAACTCGCACGTGTAGTTGACAGAGGAATTCGTGAAAGCGAATTAGTGGAATTGGACAAGCTATGCGTTGAAGAAGGAAAACACGTTTGGATGTTATTCATCGATTTACACATTATCGATAACTGCGGAAACCTTTTCGATGCATGTGAATTAGCTGTTATGGCTGCTTTGAAAACCACTAAATTGCCTGTTGCAACTATTGAAGATGAAGAAGTTGTCCTTAGTGAAGAAGAAACCTTCGACTTACCGATCAACAATGAATTGGCATTATGTACCTTCGTTAAAATTGGTGACAAGATGGTTATCGACCCAACATTGACTGAAGAGAAAGTTGCTAGCGCTCGCTTAAACGTCGGTGTTACAAAAGACGGTCACATCTGTTCCATGCAAAAAGGTGGAAAAGAACCATTGACTAAAGACGATATTCTTTTCGCTGTCAACATGGCAGTAACAAAAACAAAAGAGTTAATAGAACATCTTTAAATGTCCGTTGGACGATTAAGATTTCTAAATTCTTTTTTTTCTATTTTTTTATTATCTATCAAAACAAATTTCGCATCTATTTTTTCTATGAGTCCCTTGATGTGCAGGACATCCCCTTCAATCAGACTTTCAATTTCGGGAATGATGTTTCTGCTGTAAATGGAATGAAGCGGCTCTGATGTCTTTAACCTGTCTTCATCATCATGGTATGGGACAATTGCCTGATAGTCTGTGTCAATTTCATTAAAAATAGTGTTTATATAGTTTTTGGAAACATATGGGCTGTCACAAGGCAACACCAATGCATAGTCGCTTTTGATTTCGCCAAGCCCTGTCATGATTCCTGGCATCGGACCCTTATCTTTTATCTTGTCCTCGACAAATGAAAGGTCAAATGAATAGTCATCGGGATTGATGAATCCGCAATATCTGTCAATCCTTTCCTTGTCATTTAAAACAATGATGGCTTCGGTTATTTGATGGTTTAGAGTAGAAAGAATGTGTTTGATCATGGGTTTATCCTGAATAATCATAGAACCCTTATCCTGACCCATTCTGCTACTTTTACCTCCACATAAAATAATGCAAGATTTAATATTTTCACCATTTTCATAATCGTTACTCATATTAAATCATCTCCAAACCTATTTCACATATACGTCTGCGTCTGCATCAAACGGATTGGTACGGACAATCAATGCAATCATGTATGGGTAATGTTTATTCAGGTATTTCAAGTAGTAAACCCATTCATATACCAATTTTCCGTATACCCTTTGCATGTCTCCATTCAGATGGCCGAAATCGGCATCCTGAACCAATGCCAAATCCTTTCTGTGCTCGAGCTCCTCATCAAGGTGAAGAATCGCAGTGATGAGACCTGTGAACTCTTCCTTTTCAAGCAGGTTAGGGTTTGTCATAAGGTTAATGATGAATTCCCTTTTGCTTGCAAGGAAAACTCTCAGGTTTTCTAAAAACTCTTCGCGTTCCTCTTTAGGAACATCCGCTTGAAAATCAATTGAGGCGCTTTTCAATTCAGCTAATTTTGCGTCGTAGTCCTTGTCATCCCAATTCTTGATTAATTTCAAATTCTCGGTATTTGCAGTGTACTTGTTCACGCTGCTTAACTGGCTAATCAGGTCATTTCCAACTTCAGAGAAGAATGTGCTCATAAGCATATCCAATTTCTCAAGCATGGCTTCCTTTTCCTTTTTCTCGATAATCTCATCAAGAAGGAATGCAACAAGAAGTATGTCTACCGGAATGAAACCCAAGTGGGTCCAGACATAGGATATGATATGCTCCGCATCCCCTAGGACAAGGTAGTTGGATCCATAAATGATTATGATTAATAAGACCATCACTATGGAAAATTTCACTTTCCAACTTAATCGTTTACTCATTTTTTAATCTCCAATTCTATCTTTTTTGGGCAGTCATGATGGCTATCGGGTTTTCGCTGATCATAAGGATTCCACGGTCCAAAACTCTTCCGTTTGAAACGTTGACTTCCATTATTTGAGGGTTATAACCTAAGCTCTTGAGCTTGTTTATCGCTTCGACCTTTGTGTCAACCAGAATGGCCGTAATGATTATTCTGCCTTTGGAATTTAGTTTTTCATGAACAATGTCAAGGATATTTTCGAGCTGTCTGCCGCTGCCCCCTACAATGGCAATGTCGATGCCGTCAATATCCTTAAGGGCATTTGCCCCGTCATCATTGATTAGTTTAACATTATCTCCGAGTCCAAATTTTTCAAGGTTTTTTGAAGTTATCTCGATTGCTTCCGGATTGGTGTCAATGGAAATCACTTCCCCTGCCCTTTTTGCAAATTCGCAGGTTATTCCACCTGTCCCGCATCCGCAATCAACCACCTTATCGGTTGGACTTACATCGGATTTGTATAGAATTATCGCTCTTATGGCTTCCTTTGTAGGTCCTGGAACATCACAGGATTTGATGAAATCCGTATCTTTAAACATTTACTCCCACCTTTTAAATAAATTGTTTTCGATTTTCAGAGAGTCCAGGATTTTACCGACTATGAAATTGACCTGGTCGTCAACGCTGTCATGTGTTGAGTAAAAGCCAGGCATTGCAGGCAAAATTATGGCTCCCTCTTGTGATAATGTAAGCATGTTTTGTAAGTGAGCGCTTCTGAGTGGAGTTTCACGAGGAACAATTACTGTAGGTCTGCGTTCCTTCAGACTCACATCGGCAACTCTGGTTATTGTATTCGCACCATAGCCATGGGCTATTGATGACAATGTCTTCATTGAGCATGGCACGATGGCCAGTGCATCCGCCTTGAATGATCCGCTGTTGATGGAGGCGGTCAAATCGTTGAAATCATAGTATGTGTCCGCTATATTGATTACATCCTCGACTGTGTAGTCGGTTTCTGACTCTATCACAATCTTTGCGGCGTCACTGATGACCAAACTGCTTTCAATTTCCAGTTCTTTCAATGCTTCAAGGAGTCTTATTCCATATATCACTCCACTTGCTCCTGTAATTCCAACAACAATCATAGTATTCTCCTAAAATAGTTTAATCTGGTCATAATGTATTCCATGGAATTTTTCCCTATCGATTTCAGGTAAATCCAGGTAATTTTCAAGCTTGAACTTCTCGAATTTTGATTTTTCCTCTTCGGGAACATAAACGCTGATGTCTGGTATGTTGAATCTTGCCTTGCTTAACGCTCCAATAATGTTTGAGATTTCAGTCAATGGGTAGAGTTTTCCCTCAACGCTGACCTGGGTTTTCATTTCATCGAAACGAGGATATTCGGCAATGTTTATGAACACGTAATCCTTGTCAAGCCCATAGTCTTCAGCAATCTCCTCTTCAGCCTTTCTGAGTTCCTCTGCCTTGATCTTGTACATCTTTTCCGGGAACTTGAAGTTATCAAGACGGATTGTCTTCACTCTTTTTGGAACAATCCTGTTGTCGAGCCTGTACATAATGTCCTTTGCATAATTGTCTTCGCAACTTCTGAATAATGAGATGATGTCTGTATCGTCATATTTGTAGATGTCATTTTCGTCAATGATTCCCTCATCGATTATTCGTTTTAATGCACGTCTGAACATTGTATTGACGATTCTGGTTGTGTGGTGCTGGTAAACGCTAGGGTACATGAAATATCTTGATACCAATGCCCCTTCGGCTGCCTGAACACCTTTTATGTCAAGTATCAGTCCGTCGTCCAGTGTTAGGTTGGATATCAGTCTCTCGTAATCGATGATACCGTAGGAAACACCGGTGTTATGGGAGTCCCTAAGCAGGTAATCCATTCTGTCGACGTCAAGTTCGCCTGAAACAATCGGGCCGAGGCGACCTTTTCCGTTAATGATGTCAACAATCTCATCGACATCGAATTTCTCTTCAAGCAGGTCTCTCATTGAGGTTTTGGTGATTACGAATTTTGAGAGCTCCTCATGGGGAACTGATAGGACGCCTTCGGATACATGTGAAAACGGACCGTGTCCAATGTCATGCAGTAGTCCAGATGCTCTGATCAGTTCTATCTCATCGCTGTCAAGTTCCAGCTCTTCTGACAGTTTTGATCCGAGATGCATTGTTCCAACGCAATGCTCGAATCTGGTATGGGTTGCGCCAGGATAAATCAGGCTGATTAAACCCAGTTGCTTGATTCTTCTTAAGCGTTGGAATTGGGGCATGTCCATTATTCTCACTTCAAATTCATTTAAACGAATATCTCCATAAACGCTATCTCTGATAAACTTTTTTTTATCACTCATTGTACCAGTCCTCGTATATGTCTTCCCAATCTCCATAATTGGTGTCCCAACCTTCATCCGTATCATTTGTGTATGTAATGTTTTCAATTGTGCTGTTGGTTGTGTTGGTGTCATTTTTTGGTTTGACTGTAGGGACATAATTAATGTCATTTGGTTCAAATGAATCGTCTTCAATTGGTATTAGTTTGTAGGAGTCGTTATCTTCATGTATTGTAAAGCTAGCGAAAGCTGAGCTAATGCAGAATGCAATAACTGCAATTATTAAAAATACAATCAGATTTGCTTTAACTGACCCTCTCATAATAACACTTTTTTAATTTATACTATTATTATCTTTTTAAAGGATATTATATAATGCTTTGGATAAAATAAAGTATTTTTAATGTTTTTTGTTGATTTTTCAAAATGTTTATATAGGATAAGGTATAAATCATTATATCGGAAGCATACTTCCGACAGTATACTTCCGACTAATAAATTAAATAGAGTTAAGATAAAATGGTTATGTTCAGTGCAGGTGATACAGCCTGGATACTTGTCTGCACATTGCTTGTGTTATTGATGAGCATTCCGGCAGTAGCATTTTTTTATGGAGGACTAAGTAAAAGAAAGAACGTTTTAAATACAATGTTTTTAACTTTCATTGCATTTTCAATAATCAGTGTTATATGGGTAATATTCGGTTATCAATTTGCATTTGGAAGTGACATTAACGGTTTAATAGGTGCACCGTCCAACTTTTTCCTGCAGGGAATTGGATTGGATGATTTAAACGGCACAATACCAACATTGCTCTTTGTAATGTTTCAGTGCGCATTTGCAGGACTTACATGTGCAATCATGTCAGGAGCACTGGTTGGAAGGATGAAAACCAAAGCATGGGTCATATTTGTTCCGTTATGGGCATGTCTTGTCTATGTCCCTGTTGCCCACTGGGTATGGGGAGGAGGATGGCTGATGCAAATGGGTGCCCTTGACTTTGCAGGAGGTGCAGTAGTTCACATCAACTCAGGAATTTCCGCTCTTGCGGTTGCATTGGTTCTAGGAAAAAGGAAAAACGACGCTTTGATTCCACATAACTTAGGTTATGCCGTTCTAGGTGCGGCATTGCTATGGTTCGGATGGATGGGATTCAATGGAGGATCAGGACTCGCTGCAGATGGACTTGCAGCAAATGCAATAATAGTCTCAAACGTCTCAGCAGCAATGGGATTGATTGTTTGGACAATAATAGATGTGATGAAAGTTGGAAAGCCAACAGTTTTAGGCGCAATTTCCGGTGCGGTTGCAGGACTTGTGGGAATAACTCCCGCAGCAGGTTTTGTGGACGTGTTTGGTGCATTAATCATCGGTATGTTTGCTTCAATAATATCATACTATTCAATCAACTATCTCAAACCAAAACTCGGATATGACGATGCCCTGGATGTATGGGGCATTCACGGTATGTCTGGAGTGTGGGGAGCAATTGCAACAGGAATATTTGCAGTTCCTGCCGTAGGCGGAGTTGCAGGATTGATTGCAGGAAATCCTGAGCAGGTATTGATACAGATAATAAGTGTTATAGCCACAATAGTCTATTCATTTGTAGTAAGCTATGTTCTTGCCAAAATACTAGAAAAATCATTAAACGGCATAAGAGTAGATGAGAAAGAGGAAATTGGAGGGCTTGATTCCCACCTTCACAAGGAATCCGCATACAACTTCAATTCATAGGAGGGCTAGTTTATGAAACGCATTATAGCAATTATAAGACCTGAAAAATTTGATGATGTCAAAAGGGCACTGGTGGAAGTCGGATGCGATGGAATGACCGTTACTGAGGTAAAAGGAAGAGGAAGCCAAAAAGGAATAAGACAATCATATAGGGGATCAAGCTACTGCATAGATTTGATTCCAAAAACAAGAATAGAGATTGTTGTAAACGATAATGACCTGGACCTCTTTGTAGACACCATCAAAGAGGCAGCACACACAGGAAACATCGGTGACGGTAAAATCTTCATTCAAGATATCGAAAACGTAATAAGAATACGTACAGGTGAGGATGGAGATCAGGCTGTCTAGAAATAGCAATAAATCTTTTAAATATCTCTTCGGGAATGGTGCCAGGCATCATTCCCATTTTTTTTTTAAAAATTTAGTAATCTATGACCACACCATTAATGTCTGAAATGTCAACCCATGTAGTGATGCCCTTGGTTTCATATAGGTATCCGTCAATGTACTCGTATGTGACTTCCTTATTGTCACTAATGAGATGGACACGGTTTCCATCAATCTCATCGACCCTTTTTATGATTCCACCATACTCATCGGATTCTGCCACTACGATGTCCCCGACATGGATGTCATGGGTCTTGTTGAAAAGGACTGTCTGTCCGTCCTGCAGTGTCGGAACCATTGATGTTCCGTCAACATAAACGATGACGGGGATTTGGTCAGGTCCGATGGATGAATCGATATTGACTGTAGGGTCATCAAGGCCATACTTCAGGCAGATGTTCTCAATTCCATTATGCACTCCGGTGATGTTTGTGGTGGTGTCGTCCATGACATTCACTACGTAATCACAGATTTCCTGATTTAGGAGGTCGAGATTGCCGTTTCCAAAATCTTTAGTTTCCACGCTCACGTTTTCACCATCGAGATACACGTCAACGGTGTCATGGGAATTGATCATAAATAAGGCTGAGAATCCTATAAAAATAATAATTATAAAAGCCAAAATGGTCTTTTTAGCCATATGCCTCACTCGTCCATAATGTTTAAATCCATATTCAGCAGCGCCTTCATTGTTTCAATGTCAATCTGGCCGGGAGCGGTCACATCGGTTCCGGCAGCAAAGGTGATCGGTGAATCGAATTTGGATGCCATCACGCGAGTATAGCTTCCCAAATCTCCCATGGAAATGGCAATGGTGTCTTCACAGTGAGACAGAACGGCCAATATTGTCAATGTGTCCTCCAAATCCTGTGGCATGAATGCGACCTTGGCAATATCACCCAATTCATGTTCCTTTTCTACAATGTACATTATCTCATTAAGGTCAGGTGTCTTTTCAAAATCATGATATGACACTATGGTCTTCACGCCTGTGTCATGAATCCTGTTTATGTATTCGTCCTTGGACTGAAGCTCAATGTCAACATAATCGACCAGATTGCAGCATTCATAAAGGATATCAATCCTTTCCTCTTCGCTTCCTTTGAAGGATCCTCCTTCACTGTCAATCCTGTTTGTTGCAATCATAGGGAAGTTGATCTCATTGATTGTATCCTTAATCTCTGAAATATCCGGATTTTTAAGGGCATCTATCCTGAACTCTAAAATGTCGGCACCCTTCTCGATACAATCCTCCGCCACGGCAATTACATCTTTGCAATTTTCCTGAAATATTGGAATTGCAATTTTGGTTTGTGAATACATTAGTTAATTATTTAATTAAGGTTATTAATTAAAGTTTCTTAATGTTTATATAAATTAAAAAACATAATATATACCAATAAAATTTAAAATTTTATTATTTTATTTAATCAATTATACAAGGTGTTAATTTGAAAATTACAGCTATAGGTGCAGACATATCAAAAAATGACGTGTCATGCAGTTCTAAGCTAGTAGAAACTATTGAGAAAAACCTTCAAAGTGTTTTGGATCTGGGCGCAAGGGATGCTGCCTTAACAAATATAACCGGTGATGATGTTGTCATCAGCGCATTTGTTGAGGACGATTTGCTCGAACAGGTCAATGAAGGTATCGTTAATGTTTTAAAGATGAGTGCGGAAAACCTGGGAGACGTATCCGGAATTGCGGACAATCCTGAAGATGCGGGAGAGGGAGTCTCATATGCCGAAGCCAGCATAAGGAAAGATTTCTTCCCGGATGCGATTGTTTTGGGATTTGATACGTACGGCGGTGAAGATTTTGTGGCTGATGTTGCAAATTCAGCGATTGAAGCGGCAAAGGGCATGAAAAACTGTACCGACGTGTCTGACTACATCGAAGCCAAAACAAGAAAGATTCCTGGAGTGGGCTATGTTTCAGATGAAACCGACGACCCAGTGGTTGTGGCCACTGTTGAAAACATAGAGTCCATAGGAGTCATTGCAGGCGCAATGATTGGTGCTGCACTTGGAAACAAGAACGTTTATTTGGTTAAAAGAGGAACAACTTGTAATGTATTGCCGGGCAGCGTGATATTTTCAGCAACTGCCTTCATGAATGGAAATGTAATAGATTTAGCGGTTCCATTTGAAAATAAAACTAGAATATTAAGATGATGGGGGTTTATTTATGATTTTATTAAATGAGGATACAAAATGTATAGTTCAGGGAATAACCGGTAAGCAAGGTTCATTCCACACAGAACAAATGTTAAATTACAATACCAATATTGTAGCAGGATTGACTCCTGGAAAAGGTGGTCAGGACTTCCTTGGAGTGCCGATTTTCAATTCCATGGAAGAGGCTGTGGAGGAAGTTGACATCAACTCTTCAATCATTTTCGTACCTGCAAGATTCGCAAAGGACGCAGCGTTTGAAGCAATCAGACACTTGGATTTGGTCGTAATCATATCAGAACACATTCCGGTCCACGACAGTATGAAAATCATGGCATACGCCAAAGAGATGAATACCACCATTATCGGACCGAACACTCCTGGAGTGATCTCTCCTGGTGTCGGTAAATTGGGTATCATGCCAACACACATCTTTTGTGAAGGTAACGTTGGAGTGATTTCAAGAAGCGGTACATTAACATATGAGATAGCAAGCGAGTTGACCCATGCAGGAATCGGTCAAAGTACCGCAGTCGGAATCGGTGGGGACCCAGTAACCGGGGACAATTATGTTGATATTCTTAAAAGATTTGAAAAGGATGACCAAACCGATGCAGTCGTATTGATTGGTGAAATCGGAGGAACTGCTGAGGAAAGGGCAGGAAAATACATTGCAGAGGAAATGACAAAACCTGTCGTTTCATACATTGCAGGAAGAACCGCACCACCGGGCAAAAGAATGGGACACGCCGGTGCGATTATCCAAGGATCATCAGGTACTGTTGAAAGTAAAACAAAGGCTTTAAACGAAGCTGGAGTTGATGTAGCAGTAAAACCATCAGAAATTGTAGATTTACTTAAAAAGGTTATGTAGATGTCACATCAGGAAATTATCGATAAATTATTAAGCGGCGAAATGAAGCTTTATCAGGTTGATAAGGAAGTGGACGCAAAAGAGGCAACAGATATCAGAAGAGAGTTTTTGGAACAGAAATATGATTTGGATCTGTCCAACATCTCAAATTACACTCTTGACATGGAAAGGGCTTCAGCAAGAAACATTGAAAACTCAATCGGAGTATTGCAATTGCCGATGGGTATTGCAGGACCAATGAAAATCAATGGAGAATACTGCCAAAGGGAAGTGTTCATACCTTTAGCCACCTCTGAGGGAGCATTGGTTGCATCCATCAACCGTGGAGCATCAACCATAACCGCATCAGGCGGTGCAAATGCAAGGGTGGTATCAGACATCATGACCCGTGCACCTGCAATCAAGTGCGAAGGAGTCAGTGAGGCTTTGAAAGTCAAACAATGGTTTGTTGATAATTTCGATGAGTTGAAAGCCATTGCGGAAAGTACAACTTCCCATGGTAAGCTAATAAAAATAGACCCTATATTGATTGTTGGAAGTTATGTGTACCCAAGATTCGTGTTCTCAACAGGAGACAGTATGGGAATGAACATGGTGACAATAGCTTCCGAAAAAATTCTCGATAAGCTGGCTGAGGAAACCAGTGCAGTTCACATTGCATTGAGCGGCAATGTCTGCGTTGACAAGAAACCTGCCGCCATAAACATCGTTGAAGGCAGGGGAAAAAGTGTCATAGCCGACATTTTGGTTCCAAAGGACATCGTTGCCAAAAAGCTCAAGACCACAGCAGAGGCGATTGTTGAAGTGAACACCGCCAAAAACCTGGTCGGTTCAGCCGCAAGCGGAGCGATGGCATTCAATGCGCATTACGCTAATATGGTTGCAGCAATATTTTTAGCGACAGGTCAGGATGCGGCACATGTAGTTGAAGGATCTCTTGGTATCACAACAGCAGAAAACCGTGACGGAGACCTGTATTTCTCAGTGAACCTGCCTGACTTGCCTGTGGCCACCGTCGGTGGAGGAACAAGTCTGGAAGTTGCTCAGGAAGGATTGAACATTCTTGGTGTTGCAGGGTCAAACCATGCTAAGGAATTTGCAGAAATCGTTGCATGTACCGTTTTGGCAGGTGAATTGTCACTTGTTGGAGCATTGGCTGCAGGACACCTTGCAAGAGCTCATCAAGAGCTTGGAAGAGGCTAAAATGAGTGATTTTGAAGAATTGTTTCCAGAGCTGACCCTTGAAACCGATGACATAATCATGGAGTTGGCAATTAAGAAGGATTATTCACAGATTAGGGATTTGGATAAAAGAAAAGAGGAGTTTATCAAGGACTTGCACGATTTCATTGATGAATTCAGTCAAACACCTGAATCCCGTGAATTCATGGCTTTTTTTGATTAGTATTTGGAATCTATCTTTTCAAATACTTTTTTAACATTCACTTTTGTCTCAAAGCATCCTGTCTTTTCAAGCAGGACTCCTTGAGGGTAAAAATCGGAAAGGAGCATCATCATTTGATTCAGGTCTTCATGACATGCCACACCGAGCACGCTTTGAAACTTGTTTTCCATGACTATTTTTTTGACGAAGCTGGATCCAGGCACAATGTATAGCTTGTATCCCATAGGTTCCGCTTTCTTTTTGATGACTCCAATTGAGCACAGTCCGCATTCGGTGCAGTTCAGACCTTCCTTTTGCAGTGTTGCAGGACAGTCCTTGTGCCTTAAGCAATGAGGCAGGAAAATCAGTGTCTTGTCTGCGGGGATTTTCTTGTACTGTTCCTTGTTCAAGTCGTTTCTAACCTTGATTGCGATGTCGTCAATGAGATGGTCGTCCAGGTTCAGGAATTGGGCTATTGTCTTGAGAGGTGAATACAACAAATCGACAATATACAACAGGAATCTTGGGAACTTTATCTGATTCTTCTTGGCCATGAAAAGAGCCAAAATCAGGAATATGATTATCAGTATTGCAATTATGACAATCAGAAAGACCACCAATTGCCCTACGAACATGTAAAAAGAATCGATAAATATCATATTTTCAACCTAAAACTTCTCAATTGTGTAATCGTCAAAATCCCTGTTCAGCTCAACGCCTGTTGCGGTTTTTGTAATTTCGAGTCCTGATAAGCTGTCACAGGAACACAGCACGTTCTGTTCAGGGTGGGTTCCGGGAGTGATGTTGCAGTTTAGGTTTACTTGATCTCCTATTGATATGACGGTTTCAAGGCGTTTTGTTGATGGGTGATCCTTATTTAAAATCACGAGGGGTGAGGACTCCTCACGGCTTAGGTATGCCTGTGACCTGATGGCGCGCTTGTCCTTTTTGAAGTTTGACACTGCAATGATGTCGTCTGATTCTAAAAACTGGACTATTTCCTCATTGTCCTGTGTTGCTATGAACAGCATCTTGTCCTCATAGGCAACCTTGACGACGCCCACGATTCCTGTTTCGCCTTCTAGAAATAGTATCTCATCGTTTTTAAAATCAATTTTCATGTTATCACAAAAAATAAAAAAAGAGAGTAAATGTGAATTTACTCTGCAAGTTCCACGTTGTCACTTTGACAAGATGGACAAACAACTTTCTTTCCTAGTCCTTTAAAGGAATTTCCACAGTCTTTACAATGGTATTTTTTTGTTTTCAATTTTTTCAAGTCTATATCGGCCATTGGTCCTCCACTAGAGCACATTTTAAATCACCTGTTATATTATATATAATATATATTATTAATAGTTTAGTTTTCAAGCTTCCCTCGGATTTCATTCATCATCTCGAGTGTTTTGCCGTCATGGGTCAGGTCAAACTGCAGCTCCATGAAATATAATGCCTGGTTATATAGCTTGTTTTTCTCATATTCTCTGATTAATTCATTGAGGGTTTCTATAATGAACGGATTGACTCCTAACTGGATGTTCTTGCCTTCTATGATTTCAATGCATTCATTGAGGGTGAGTTCCATGTTGTCGTTTTTTGACTGGATATACTTGATTTCAGTGTATGCAAGTGGGCTTGCCTCGAATTCCATGCTATATATGTACAGTGCAAGTGCTGTTCTCATCTGGTTTTCCTCTATGTAGTAGTATCCGAGGTTCCTGTAGCATCTTGCAATGTCTTGAGGGTAATATGAGTATTTCAGGGCGTCGCATGTGCGGATGAAATACTCGTTATATGTGTATGTGTGCACCTTATATATCTCGGTCAGCTCGAGAATTATTCTGGCGGAAACCGGATTTATCCTGATGGCCTTTTTCAGATACTCCTCGGCCTTGTCGTATTCCTGATTTTCCAGAAGAAGAAATCCGTAAACGTAATACAGGTCAAGCAAAGGCTGGCTGTCGGGAATGTATCTCAGCTCCTTTTCGGCACCGATGTACTTTCTGAAAATCAGATCCTCAAGGGGATTTGTGAAGTAGTGGTACTCGCTTACCTTATCGTCCTTGAACATTTCGGGGAATGTCTCCATGAATGCGTTAAGCTCCTCCAGGGGAGTTTCATAGTTTCCGTTCTCGATGTCGTAGTATATGTCGTTGAGGATATCCATTATCGGATTTTCCCTTTCGCTTATCTCGATGAACTCCTGCTTTTCATCATCACTCAGGCAATCCCACATCATGCGTGAAATCTCCTTGATTATCTCCTTGTTGTATGGATGGTCCTTATAGACTTCAATCTGTGAGGACAGGTACTGCCTGTTCAAATCCCTGTTTTCCCCTAAGTTTGCCTTGATTTCTTTTATTATCTCCTCGTACATTAACACACCTAAAGTTAGTTTAATGGGTAACGTTTTTATATTACCTCTTACCTATGTTATAATGTATAAAAACTTAGTTTTATATTTTTATTTAAAAAATTTTTAGGTGATTATTAAATGGCAAATCAACCAATATTTATCCTTCCTGAAGGAACTGAAAGATATTCAAAAAGAGACGCTTTAAGAATGAATATCACAGCTGCTAAAGTATTAGCAGGTATTGTAAGAACAACATTAGGTCCTAAAGGAATGGACAAGATGTTAACAAGCTCATTAGGTGATGTAACCGTAACAAATGACGGTGCAACCATCATGAGAGAAATGGAAATCAATCAGCCTGCAGCAAGAATGCTCGTAGAAACCGCTAAAAAACAAGAAGACATAGTCGGTGACGGAACCACTTCCGTTGTTGTCATTGCAGGTGAATTATTATCTAAAGCTGAAGAGTTATTGGATGACGGAATCGCAACATCAATCGTTGTAAAAGGATACAGAAATGCAACCAAAAAAGCTGTTGAATTATTAAAAGAAATTGCAATTGATGCTGACGATGAAGAAACCCTTAAGAAAGTGGCTGTAACCGCAATGAGCGGTAAAGGTTCAGACTATGCAAAAGAACACTTGGCCGACCTTGTTGTCGAAGCCGCCTTAAGAATCAAGGAAGACGGAAAATCAGACATCGACAACATCAACATCCAAAGGGTTTCAGGTGACTCCGTGGAAGATTCATTCCTTGCTGAAGGAATCATCCTCGATAAGTCCCCAGTATCCAAAAACATGCCAAGAGATGTTCGTGACGCTAAAATCGCAATAATGAAATATCCTATTGAATTGAAGAACACTAACACTGACACTAAAATTGACATCACAAGCCCGGACCAGTTTGAAGCATTCCTCAAACAAGAGGAAGACATGATCAAAGAGCTAGTGAATAAAGTAATCGACTCCGGCGTTAATGTATTATTCTGTCAAAAAGGTATTGACGACATGGCAGAACACTACCTTAAAAAAGCTGGAATCATGGCTTTCAAACGTGTTAAAAAATCAGACATGGAAAGAATCGAAAAGGCTACCGGTGCAAAACTCGTAACAGATATTGACGACTTGTCCGAAGATAAATTAGGTAAAGCAGGTCACGTATACCTTGATAAGATATTTGACCATGAATTGACCTTAATCGAAGAATGTGACAATCCGAAAGCTTCCTCAATCATCTTAAGAGGAAGTACACGTTACGTAACCGAGCAAATCGCAAGGGCACTTGATGACGCATTAGGTGTAGTTGCAGCAACCATTGAAGAAGGAAAAGTCCTCATCGGTGGAGGAGCCTGTGAAATCGATTTGGTAAAACAATTAAGAGAATATGGTGAAACCGTAAGTGGAAGAGAACAATTGGCTATTTTAAAATATGCTGAAGCATTAGAAGTCATTCCAAGAACATTGATTGAAAATGCAGGTTTAGACACCATCAACTTAATTGCTGACCTGAAAGCAGCTCACGAAGACAATCCATTCATTGGAATCAACGTATTCGAAGGTAAAGTAGTTGACATGAAAGAAGCTGGCGTAATCGAACCTTTAAGAGTTAAAATACAAGCTCTCCAATCCGCTGGCGAAGCTTCTGAAATGATCTTGCGTATTGATGACATGATTGCAGCAAGAAATGCACTCAACTCCACCGGACCTGATGAGTCTGGAAACGATGCAAGTGGTATGCCTCCAATGCCTGGTGCAGGCGGTATGGGTGGAATGCCTCCAATGATGTAAAATTTTTAAAATTTTACACCTTTTTTCTTTTTTTAATTATTCATGCTTATTTTTTGATATGCTTTGTTAAACATGTTCTTTTTTATTGTAACTATTTAATTATCAATGTTTTTAGTTCAAATAACTTTAAATCATGCCCTATTTTATCTAATAAGCAAGTAAATTATAGCTCATATTTTTATCATGTAAATCTTCTTTAAAGCTGGTTTCATATTATTTAATGCTTTTAAAGACTAATTAAAAGATAACTTTGCTTAATATTTCATTTTCATAAAGTTTTAGCTTTAATTTTAAAAATTAAACTCATCTAATGGGTTTTAGTAAATACAAAGCTTTATATAAGATATTTGTAATAAATATTTGTACAATGAGAAAAATTCTCATTTGTTTAAATATTTTGTTAAGGAGGTAAATTATTTTGAACAAGAAAATATTACTCACTTTCTTAGTGTTGTTCACTGTTCTATTATCAGTAAGTGCAATCCAAGCAAGTGATGTTAATGTTACAGATTCATATACTACTAACTTAGTAGATGACACATCAGATGCCTCAGTCCCACTGGAGAATACTGCTGATTCATCAGATATTTCTGTATCAAGTGATTCAAATGTTGATAATGATCAATCTAAAGTTTCTCTATCAAGTGAAGAAGTTTTAGAATCTGAAGATTCAAATACTTTATCAACTGACTCGAACAGTAATGAATCTTTGAATAGTAATAATGGGATCGCTGCGGCCTCATCAGAGGATGGGGTTTTGAGTGTAAGCAGTGATGTTTCTTCAAAAATCGATGTATCAAAAACTATTCAAGCGAAAAGCATTACTAAATATTATAAGGGAAGCACACAATATACCGCTACCTTTTTAGATGAAAACGGCAATCCTTTAGCAAATACCAATGTAAAGATTACTGCTAACGGAGTCACCTACACTAAAAAGACAAATGCGCAAGGAGTTGCTTCTTTACCAATCAATCTTAAACCTGGAACCTATAAGGTGGTTGCTGAAAACCCGGCTACCGGATATAAATTGACCACCACTTTCAAGATTGTATCCACAATCTCCGCCAGCGACATATCAAAGGTATACACTGACGGCAGAAAGTTCACCGCTAAATTTTACAAAAGCAACGGTAAGGTTCTGGCTAATAAAAATATCAAATTCAAGATTAATGGAAAGACATATAAAGTTAAGACAAATTCCAACGGTGTGGCTAGTTTATCATTGACTAGCCTCAAGAAAGGAACTTATAAAATAGTTTCTTATAATACTGATGGATTGACCCAAACAAACACTGTTAAAGTAGTCAAATCAACTACTTCTTCTCTAACAGCTAGCAATTATGTTTTCCTTAAAAGTGATACTAAAACAATAAAAGTCAAATTGCTCAACAAGTTCGGATACGCTCCGGGTAAGGGTAAGGTAATAAAATTCACCGTCAACGGTAAATCTTACACTGCCAAAACCGATGCTAATGGTATTGCAAAACTCAAATTGCCGTCATTGGCTAAGGGAGTATACACTGTAAAATACGCATTCTCAGGAAACAGTTTTTACAAGGCATCTAGCACTTCAAGCAAGGTGACAATTATCACTACCCAGACACCTACATTCACCGTAAAAAGTGGAACAACTTTCACTTACGGTAAAAGCAATACATTCCAAGTGGCTGTTACAGCAGCTAGCGTGCCTATTATAGGCAAACAAGTCACATTCAATGTTGACGGAAAGTCTTATACCAAAACAACTAACGCTAATGGTATCGCATCGTTACCTATTGATTTGGTGATAGGCAAACACACAATTACATATTCAATAGCTAAGGATTCTAAATTAAATGCAAAAACCGGATCCTCTGCAGTCACAATCAAGGAAAAAGCTGTCAATACTCATAACGCATATTGGTTATACGGTTCAGATATGAAAAGCGTTAACCTGAAGACTTTAGCGTCTAAAGGAGTAACCGATATCTTGTTGAATTTCAAGGCTTATGAATTATATGGAAAATCAGGTGTCGAATCATGGATTGCAAGCGCTAATGGAGTTGGAATTGATGTTCACATGTGGGTTCAGGCTTTCTATTCTGGCAGTACCGGATGGGTAAACCCTGTTAAAAACGGTAAGGAGGACACTGCATATTTCACAACTAAAATCAATGAAATCAAGACTTATGCGGCAATCAAGGGCCTTGCTGGAATTCACTTGGATTACTTAAGGTATTCAGGTGTTGAAAAATCCAACAATGCTGCTTACCAGACTTCTGGAGGTACCGAAGCCATCAGCTCATTTGTAAAGCAAGTCAAAACTGCAGTTGATTCAATCAATGACAAGTTGATTTTATCATGTGCATTGATGCCTGAGACTACAAGCAGTGCATATTACTACGGTCAGGACTATTCAGTATTGAGCAAATACATGGATGTAGTCGTTCCGATGATTTACAAAGGCAATTACAATAAGGATACAACATGGATTGCTTCAACCACCCAATGGTACGTTGAAAACTCCAAGGGTGCTGATGTTTGGACTGGTATTCAAACATACAAATCCGATGACGATACAACAAAATTGTCAACAGACGATCTCAATAAGGACATATTGTCCGCATTGAAAGGTGAGGCAGGAGGAGTTGTCTTGTTCAGGTATGGAATTTCAAACGATGTGGATTTCAATTCACTGTCCGCTTCATCCTCATCAGTTAAATCAATATCAATCAAGAACATTGTAACTGGTGCTACCAATTTGAAGACATTCTATGCATCCCAGGGCAGATTGCCTAATACAGTAACAACCGGCGGATTCACATTCACTCTGCCTGAATTCCTCTACTTGATGAGTCAAGCAATATATCAAATAAACAGTTCCAACACTAAGGATATCATTATAATTACTGGAGTTGCAGAACCTTCCGCTCCTTCCGGAGACAGTATAAGTTCTAAAAAGTTGTATAGCTTTGCAACAGTTGCCAAAAACGTTGCGGTATTCATAAGCACTAACAATCATGCTCCTAATTATGCTTCATCCGATGTGGGTAAAATCATTTATTCCGAATTGATTGATTCATTTTCAAGAGCATTGGCATTCTATGGTACAGAAAACAGATTGCCTGGTTATGTAACCGTAACTTATGCTTCTACATCTCCAGGATCAGGTTCAGGCTCAGGGTCTTCTTCATCCTGTTCAGGTTCCGGATTAAATGAGAAATGTACTGAAACTGATTTAGCCAAATATCTTAAAGCCACAACAAATTGTCAAGTTGGCGATCCAGCAATCAAATCTGTTGTCAATTCATTGATTTCAGGTTTAACAGATGATATGGCTAAAGCTAAAAAAATCTTCAATTATGTAAAGGACCACACAGCCTACAGCTTCTATTATAATACCAAATACGGAGCTAAAGGTACATTAAGTGCCGGAAAAGGTAATTGTGTCGATCACTCACACCTGTTGGTTGCGATGTTCAGGACAGCAGGACTTGAAGCAAGATACGTTCACGGTACATGTAAGTTTTCCAGCGGAAGTACATACGGTCACGTATGGACTCAAGTTTTAGTCGATGGAAAATGGTATGTTGCTGATGCAACAAGCTCAAGAAACTCTTTAGGTTCAGTATCCAATTGGAATACAAACTCATTTAGTTTAAATGGTATTTATGCCAGTTTGCAATTCTAATTGATATTTTTCCTTTTTTTCTTTTTTTGAGGCTGACTCATAATTTTTGTGTTTAAATTTTTTTTCTTATTTTATTATCCTTTAATTTTATATACTAGGAAGTACAATCTATTATTAGAGTTAATTAACTTTTTGGTTGTGTTTTTTATGGTTTT